>JAJZEY010000024.1 GCA_021805585.1 Planctomycetota bacterium | reverse complement strand
CAAGGTTGAAATCTGGAAGCGTCCGTATGGAAGCCGCACTGGCGCAAGCGCTTGAACCACGTAAAAATGGATCAACCGCTTGCATCCGGTATTTTTGTCGGCGGACGGGGCGGTATATCCTTTTTTGGGAGTAACAATTGATGGACAAGCCACTTTCAGCTGAAGAATTACGGCAAATAGATGCTTACTGGCGCGCGGCAAATTATCTGTCGGTCGGACAAATTTATCTGTATGACAATCCGCTGCTTAAAGAGCCTTTAAAGATTGAGCATATTAAACCGATGCTTCTGGGACACTGGGGAACCACACCGGGTCAGAATTTTATTTATGCACATTTGAACCGCGTAATAAATAAATACGATCTGGACATGATTTACCTTTCCGGACCGGGGCATGGCGGACCGGCGGTGGTTGGCAATGTCTATCTGGAGGGAACGTACAGCGAAGTGTATCCCCGTATCAGTCAGGATGAGGCGGGCCTTAAGAAGCTCTTCAAGCAGTTTTCATTTCCCGGCGGAATACCGAGTCACGCCGCCCCGGAAACGCCGGGGTCCATTCATGAAGGTGGCGAACTTGGCTATTCATTGAGCCACGCATTTGGCGCGGTTTTTGACAATCCGGATCTTATTGCCGCCTGTGTGGTGGGCGATGGGGAAGCGGAAACCGGCCCGCTGGCGACAAGCTGGCATTCAAATAAGTTTCTTAATGCCAAAACGGATGGAACGGTGCTGCCGATTTTGCACCTGAATGGTTACAAGATCAGCAATCCAACCGTTCTGGCACGCATAGAGCCTGAGGAGCTGGACCAATTGCTGCGCGGCTATGGCTGGGCGCCTTGCTTTGTTGAAGGGCACGAACCGGATCTGATGCACCAGGCCATGGCTGCGGCATTGAATGCGGCAGTGGAACGCATCCGGCAAATTCAGCGGGAAGCACGCACACAAGGCAATACCATGCGCCCGCGATGGCCCATGATTGTGCTGCGTTCGCCCAAAGGCTGGACCGGCCCAAAAATAATTGATGGCCTGCCGGTGGAGGGAACCTTCCGTTCCCATCAGGTGCCGCTGTCGGATCCGGCTAAAAATCCCGGCCATCTTAAGATGCTCGAAAATTGGTTGAAAAGTTACCATCCGGAAGAATTGTTTGATGACAAAGGCCGTCTGAAATCGGACATAGCCGCATTGGCCCCCCGTGGCGGGCGGCGTATGGGTGCGAATGCCCACGCCAATGGCGGCGCTCTGTTGCGGAACCTTCGCCTGCCGGAATTCCGGGATTATGCAGTGGCGGTTCCGAATCCGGGCATAACGGGTATTGGCGATACGCGCGTGCTTGGTCCGTTCCTGCGCGACATAGCCAAACTGAATGGTGCCCCGCGGAATTTCCGTGTATTTGGACCCGACGAAACGCTGTCCAACGGTTTGGGCGCGATATTTGATCAGACCAATCGCCAATGGAATGCGCGCACCACACCCAATGATGAATTTCTTGCCGAATCCGGAGGGGTACTGGACTCCATGCTTAGCGAACACCAGTGCCAGGGCTGGCTGGAGGGATATTTGTTGACCGGCCGCCACGGCATATTCAACTGCTACGAAGCATTCATACATATTGTTGATTCGATGTTTAATCAGCACGCCAAGTGGCTGGAAGTTACACGGCATCTGCCCTGGCGCGCGGATATTTCTTCATTGAATTATCTGCTTTCGTCGCATGTGTGGCGGCAGGACCATAATGGCTTTACGCATCAGGATCCCGGCTTTCTGGACGTGGTGGTGAATAAACAGTCGGATGTGGTGCGGGTGTATCTGCCGCCGGATGCCAATTGTCTTTTGTCCGTCATGGATCATTGCCTGCGCAGCCGACAGTATGTCAATGTCATAGTGGCCGGGAAACATCCTTCGCCGCAATGGCTGGCGATGGATGCGGCGGCGGTTCACTGTGAAGAAGGCATAGGAATCTGGAAATGGGCGAGCAACGACCATGGCGTTGATCCGGATGTGGTGATGGCCTGTGCGGGCGATGTGCCCACACTGGAAATACTGGCTGCCGTTTCGATTCTGCGTCGTGAATTACCCGATCTGAAAATCCGCGTGGTAAATGTTGTGGATTTAATGAAGCTCCAGCCCGCCAGTGAACATCCCCATGGACTATCGGATACCGATTTTAATTCGCTTTTTACCACGGACAAGCCAGTGATTTTCGCTTTTCACGGCTATCCCTGGCTGATCCATCGCCTGACATATCGCCGGGCCAATCACCGCAACCTCCATGTTCGCGGCTACAAGGAAAAGGGAACCATTACCACACCGTTTGACATGACGATACTTAACGACATGGATCGCTTCCATCTGGTGCAGGACGTGGTGGACCGTCTGCCGGGAATGGCGGCTAAGGCGGCTTATCTTAAGCAGATGGTGCGGGACAGACTGATTGACCATAAGCGGTATATCAATCAGCATGGGCAGGACCTTCCTGAAATTCGCAACTGGAAATGGGGAGCGTAAAATAGATCGCACTTCCCGAAATACGCGCCACTATCGGAAGTGATTCGTGTGCCCGATGAACAGATGCGAAAAAGCCCGCCCACATGCACGACATGAAGCCAGATTCACGGAGGAACACCACTTGATGGAACGGCATTCTGATGAAACATCTTGCACACAATCATCAGCACACCAGGGAAGAACATGAAAAAGAACACTCGCCGCATGGGCACAACGGCGGGACAGGCATTCCGTACTGGAAGCGAATGCACCGTGACTGGCGGTTCTGGACCGCTTTGCTTCTTATGCTGGCGGCAATGGCGGCCTATTTGTTGTCAGGTAACGAGGCGCTGCGCCCCAATGGAACGCTGCATTCGGCAGTTCCCGCGGCAGGCGGGTAATCGGGGCATCCGAACGCCTTAAGCCCGACCTTCGCATACCAGGCGAGTGCCGCATGGGTGCCTTTTTTATAATATGCAGCCATTCTTGTGTCTGAAGTGATATAATTTGAAAGGTGGCAAGTCGGCCAGTCCGGCGCGGCCTTTATGGCGGCGACCCACACATTTTCAGAAAAGGGGACGCGGTATGAACAGTGCGGAATTGAGTCACACGGCGCAGGCATTGGTTGCCCCCGGCAAAGGCCTGCTGGCAATGGATGAAAGCAACCCAACATGCAATAAGCGATTTGCCGCGCTGGGCATTCCACAGACGGCGGAATCGCGGCAAACGTATCGCGATTTGATTGTGACCACCCCGCATCTGGGACAGTTTATCAGCGGTGCCATTTTATTTGATGAAACCGTCGGCCAGAAAACAAAGGAGGGCGAGCCATTTATTGTTGCCTTGCAAAAAGCGGAGATTATTCCGGGAATAAAGGTTGATCTGGGTGCGGCGGATATGGCGGCGTTTCCCGGTGAAAAAGTGACCGAAGGACTGGATGGCCTGCGTGCACGACTGCGGCAATACCGGGCGGCGGGACTGCTTTTCGCCAAATGGCGGGCGGTAATTGCTATTGGCCGCGGCATACCTACCGAAAGCTGTATTGATGCCAATATGCATGCCCTGGCAAGATATGCGGCTTTGTGCCAGGAATCCGGAGTGGTTCCAATTGTGGAACCGGAGGTGCTTATGGAGGGCAACCACACGTTAAACCAATGTTTTTCAATAACCGAAAAGGTACAGCATGCGCTTTTTAACCAACTCTATATGCAGCGGGTTGATTTTCATGGGTTGCTGCTAAAGCCCAACATGGTATTACCGGGCACAGACTGCCCGGAACAGAATCACGTGGATAAAGTGGCCGATGCGACGGTAACGTGTTTGCTACGGACGGTTCCAGCGGCGGTGGCGGGAGTGGCGTTTTTGTCTGGCGGTCAGTCCGCCCGACTGGCCTCAGAACGATTAAATGCGATGAATGTCCGGTTTAAGGGGCGGATGCCCTGGGCATTGACCTTTTCGTTTTCGCGCGCCATCCAGCAACCGGCGCTGGAATTGTGGAAGGGGCGGCCGGAAAACGTCCTTGCCGCACAAAAAGCACTCCTGCACCGGGCGAGCTGTAACAGCCGCGCAAGGCAGGGACTTTACCACCCGGACATGGAATAATTTGCCGAAAACCCGAAGTGGTAGCCAACCCTGTCACGCCGCGGAAATTGGCGGTAAACTAGGCGGCGTTACCGCGTGAATGGAGATGCATATTGGCTAAATCCCGCAACAGCACTCAATTACGATCGCCTGCGGCGGCAAGTGGACGCCCGCAACAACCGCCGATGGCGGGACGAACTTTGGCGGAAATAATCCACTTTATGGAGTCCATTGCGCCCCTCCAGGGCGCGGAAGCCTGGGATCGCGTAGGACTTTTAAGCGCACCGCGTAACCTGGACCAACGCATTAACCGTGTTTTGATCGCATTGGATCTGACCGCCGGCGTGCGGGACGAAGCGCTTGCTGCGGAAGATACTCTTCTGGTCTGCTATCATCCGCCCCTGTTTAAGCCGGTGGAAAACTTATGCGTTCATGATCAGACGCCCGCGAGCCTGGCAGTGGAATTAAGTCAACATAAGGTGTGGATATATAGCCCGCATACGGCACTGGATATTGCCACCGAAGGTACCAACGATTGTCTTGCAGCCGAACTGAACCTGAACGTGACAGGTTCACTTCCGCTTAAGCCAGTCAAAGGAGCGAACGTCAAACTCGTGGTGTTTATTCCGGAAAGCCATCTGGAACAGGTGGCTGCGGCGGTGTTTGAAGCAGGCGGCGGCAACATAGGCATTAATAGCCGGTACACGCAGTGCAGTTTCCGCACTTCCGGCACGGGAACGTTTTTCGGGGATGATTCGACATCGCCGGCCGTTGGCCGCAAGGGTCAGTTGGAATTTGTTCCGGAAATACGCTTTGAA
>JAJZEY010000546.1 GCA_021805585.1 Planctomycetota bacterium | reverse complement strand
CGTTGGCGAAATTTTTTACGTGGCACGGGCCGCGATTCTTCCCAATCTTGTGCATCCCCGGCAACTGCTGCAAGCCAATGCGATGATCAGCGCGGCGGGCACTATTTTTTCCCTGATCGGGTTTATTCTTGGTGATATGCTGATTAAATGGCGGCTGGATTATGCCATGTATGTGGATGGGGCCGCCTTCCTGCTGTCCGCCCTGTGCATGATGGCCATGCGGCTGGCCCGCGGCGCGGATGTTTCGCAGTCGGCCAGCGCCTCTGTCGGGCTTATTTCCGATGCAAAAATCGGCGTCAGCTATCTTAAATGCCATACCCGTCCGTTTCAGGTTATCGGTCTGGAAATGATGTTTTTTTCAATCAGTGCGGTGGTTTTTAATGCACTGCCAGGATTGCTGACCGGCAAATTTCATCTGCCGCAGAGCGATTTTGGGATTTTCATGGGCATGGCGGGTCTGGGCATGGTGGCCGGAGCGATGGCCATCAGCCGCGCCAAGCAGGGCATCCCAAAGGAAATCGGCATTGCCTGGGCAACCGTGCTGGTGGGCGGCGGCCTGCTGCTGGCCTCCTTTTGTGCGCAATGGCAAAGCATGCTGGCCAGCCTGATGGTGGGATCATTCTTCGCGGCCATCATGTTTATCAGCGTTGATACCCTCCTGCAGCGCGTGGTGCCCGATTACATTCGCGGCCGGGTGATGGCCGTACGCGACATGCTGACCACATCCGGCCTGATCGTCATGACCGTGCCCATCGCCCTGTGGCCAAATGCCAATGCATATACGCATGTTCTTTTATTGTGTGTTGCAATCATTACCTCTTTGCTGGGACTGGGCCTGGTAACCATTTATTATAAACGCCAACCGCTGCCGCTGGCATCCGCGATCGCCCGCAGAATGGCCGGAGCCTATATGATCATCTGGCATCGCTGGCGGATATTCGGGGCCTGTCGCATTCCGGCGCACGGCCCGGTGCTGGTGGTGGCCAATCACACCAGCGACCTGGACGCGCTGACGCTGGCGGTTTCCAGCCGGCAGCGTCTGGTTCATTTTTTTGTCGCACAACACTATTTTGATCTTCCGCTGGCACCCGGCTTTCTTCGGGCGTTGGGCTGTATTCCCATTCTTGAAGGCCCGGGTCAATTCCTGACACTCCGCCGGACCATTCGTCTGCTGAAAGCCGGAAATGTGGTCGCGATGATCGCCCCTTCAGCGGCCGGGTCCGCGGCCCAAACGCTGCGCATGAATCGCGCCATCGCCCTGGTGGCGGTCCGTAGCGGTGCCACGGTGGTGCCGGCCTGTCTGGGTGAATATAAAAATCCGGACACCATGCGCCGCGATGTAATGGGCCGTCGGCGCGCTTCGGTCCGGTATGGAATGCCGATCCAGCCCGTATCCCCCAACGGGATTAGCCCTTCGCCGACGGATTGGGAACAGATGACCGGGCAAATTGCGGACGCTATTGACCGACTGCGGCAGCGCGGTCAGAACTCGCAATCATAATGGACTCAGTCCAACCTGTATCCGATGCAAAATGAATCGTGGCAAAAATTGTGATTGGACCTGACTGCTGGTAAGTCTGGGCAAAGGCTGCCGAACGCCCGACTCCCGGTTTCGGGAGGTGAAGGTCCGATTGGAAAAAAAAAGATGTGACCAGCCCATTGCGCTGGTCACATCCCAGGGAGAGTTTGATCATGGTCCAGTTTCGCGCCGGTTACTGAACGCCCGCTGGCGGTGGCACAGGCTTGCCTTTCAGCAAGGCCACAATATCGGCCTTCACGTGAGCTGGATCTTCGCCCACCACAATGTCCCGTAAAATACCCTTGCGATCGACAATAAACTGCGAAGGAATCGCATTGACACCATTTTCCATCGATAGCTTATTCCAGTTGTGCTGGTTTTTTCCGAATAGCTGCGGCCAAACCATTTTGGGATTGGCCTTGAGGAAATTGACCAGCGCACTGCGATGGTAGTCATTGGAGATACCGACGACATTAAATCCTTTGGCGTGATATTTCCCATACAACCGAATCACGTGGGGCAGGCTTCCGCGGCATGGGGGGCACCAGGTCGCCCAGAAATCCACCAGCACTACCTTGCCCTTCCATTTGGAAAGCTTGAAAGTTTTTCCGTCCAACAGCCGACCGGTCAGCGCGAACGGTTTGCCGATTTTCGCGTTCATGGTCGCCTGCTGATTATCCTGTTGGGCGATCTGCTGGGCCATCTGGCCAGTCAGGTCTTTGTCAATAATTTGCCGGGCGCGATGGCTTAAGGCGGAATCCGCGGCACCCGCCCCTTGCGACATTCCATACAACATCATCGCCAGACTGTCGCTGGTCGGATTGGCCTTGGCCAGGGATTCATATTGATCGAGTACTTTAGCCTGTCCCGCAGGGTTCTTGCGGTTGTGCCACCATTGAATCTGAAGGGCGGCATAATGCCCCTGCCGCATCGTGGACGGATCAGATGATTTTTCCGCCTGGGAAATTTGCTTCGCCGCGGATTCGTCCCCTATCATGGCCAGCAGCCCCAAATAATGATATTTCAGGCTCGCAACCATTTGAGCGGATTGCGGATACTGGGCACTGAAATGATCGGCCTGCTTCACAATGTCCCGAAAAACCGGAATCACTTTCGGCGCATATTTGGCCTGAAAGGCCGCATCTGTGATTAACTGGCTCGGACTATGGTTCCCGATAATAGCGTCAATTTTGACTGCATCTTTCTGCATGGCCGCCTGCAGGACTTTAATGCCCTGCATCACATCCATCGGGTTTGCCGCCGCCGGCGCTTTGGCCGTGGTAGCAGTTGCAGCCATGGTCAAGGGAACAGCCAGCCATGCCGCCGCCGCTACAACGGCTCCAGCCGCCGCGACCGTAAGTTTCATCGTCCAGTTCATCATGATTCTCCTTGTTGACGGTTATGCGGCAGGACATGCACAGAAGGTGTGAAGTCAACTCCGCGGTTCTCATCCTGATATTAGTTGCCATACAACTGGCCAAACTTACATTATTTTTCCCAATTAGGGCAAAATTCTATTCCAACGGCCATCCGCAGGCTCAAATGGCCAGTCAATTCACGCCAGCGGCCGAGCGATGGTTTGCGGCCGCAAGTAGTCATAAAGCGTTTCCGGGCTGTTCACGCCCCCACCCATTCCGCTTAAATTCGTTCCACCATAGGGCAGGCCGTAGGCAAACACGTTGTGGGCGTTAATCCAACTGTTTCCCGCCACCATACGGTCGGCAACCCGGGCGGCCCGCCGCAAATCCGCGGACCAGACACTGTTGGCCAGACCGTAGGAAAGTCGATTTACCTCGGCAATGGCGGCGGATTCGTCGCTAAATTTCAGAATAAATGCGCTGGGTCCGAAAATTTCCTCACGACAGCAGATATTCGCGCTATCGCCGGCCAGCAGACTCGGCCCCACATAAAAGCCACCCTCATGGCCAGCCACGCGCGGTATTTGCCCATCCAGCAAAACCGAAGCCCCCTGCTGCTTTCCCTGTTCCAAATAGCGGACCACGCGCTGCCGTTGAACCTCACTGACCAGCGGCCCCATTTGCGTTCGCCGGTCCAGAGCGGGACCGATACGCACTGCCTTCAGGGCCGCCGCCGCCGACTGCACAAACTGATCATAAATTTTTTCATGCACGATCCATCGTGTCGCGGTGCAACAGACCTGTCCGGTGTTCAGCGTAATGGCGGCGGCAAGCTGCCCGGCCGCCTGCACGACATCCACATCGTCAAACACCACGGCCGCGCCCTTGCCACCAAGTTCCAATTTGCATGGTGTAAGGTTGCGACCACAGACTTCACCGACCAGCTTGCCAACGGTCGGCGAGCCGGTGAAGCTCATGCGCTTTATCAGCGGATGGGCGGTCAGGGCGGCACCGGCCACACCGCCGGCACCATTGACGACATTCAATACGCCCGGCGGAAAGCCGATCTGTTGCGCCAGCTCGCATACATAAAGTGTGCTTAGCGGTGTGACTTCCGAAGGCTTTACCACCACGGTATTGCCTGCGGCCAACGCGGGGATAACGCCCCACATAAGCAGGTCAAATGGGAAATTCCATGGAAAAATAAAGCCGCAAACGCCATACGGAATCCGATGCGTGCGGGCTTCAATATTTTTCACCGCAAGCGGGGTTTCGTAGCGGGCCTGAACCGACAGGTCGGCAAAATAGCGAATACATTGTACGCCAAACGGTATATCAAAACCTTCGGCATTCACAATCGCCTTGCCGACATCCAACGATTCAAGCTGCGCAAGCTCCGCCGCATTTTTTTCCAGAATATCCGCCAGCCTGTGCAGAAGTACGGCCCGGTCGGCCGGTGTGCGTCCGGCCCAATCGGCAAACGCCTTATGCGCGGCGGCCACCGCTGCATCCACATCCACCGATTGCCCCAAGGCAACTCGGGCAAGAACATTTCCGTCCGATGGATTCAGCACGTCAGCCATGGCACCATCTCGGCTGGCGATCCAATGGCCGTTAATGAAATGCCGCAACGGTTTTTGCAGGAACTGTCGGACCGCCGGCGCGATTTCACTGTTCCCCGCCAATTGAGATGATTCCACAACCTGTGCCATGGCGGCAACCTTTCATAATAAAAATGGACCGGAACGGTAATCAGGTTAGCATTATACCGCGCCTGGGCCGCACGATATAGTCCCATGCGGGTCCTGGCGAAATGGGGTAAATGTATACGCGATGCGGTGGTCCGCTGATTTTTCTTAGCGGCGGCGATTGCGATTTACCTGCTTCCGCCCGCCGACGCTTGGCGGAGGGCACGAAAGCTTTGGTACGTTTTTCCCGGCTATATTCCTCGGCCGCCCTGTGCTGCTGGCACTTCCAACTTTACCGATCTGGGCGGTGGGATAAAT
>JAJZEY010000388.1:1230-4889 GCA_021805585.1 Planctomycetota bacterium | reverse complement strand
GTCCGGCGCAAATCCCATCCATCGGTGACCCATTTTTTCACGGAACATCTCCACTGTATGCGGCAGCAGATCCACAATCAGGGCCACTCCGCCGGGCTTCAGAACTCGCTGCACTTCCGCCAGCGCTGTTTCGATATCCGTCACATGATGCAGAACCAGCACAATCAGGGCCGCATCCAGCATCTGGTTTTCGATGGGCAGTTGTTCCAGGCGACCGCCCAGCAGTTCAACATTTTTCAGATGGGCCATGCGAATCCGGTTGTGCGCCGCCTTAAGCATAGGAGCCGATGGCTCCACGGCAATCACTTTTTTTACATGCGGCGCCACCAGGCCGAACGTTGCTCCGGTACCCGCACCCAGGTCGCCGATTGTCCATTCCGGATTCAGCAGCGCCAGCATCGCTTCAAGATGAAAGGTATCGCCAAACCACTGACTGCGGATCGTGTCCCACTGCGGTGCCGCGGAGCCGAAAAAATCGACCTTCAGATTCTGCCGGTCCTGCAGGGCCTGATTCAGACGGCATTCATCGGTGGCAAGGCGTTCATCGGTTAACAGTTGATGCTTCACCATCACATGCAATTGCCGCCAAATGGCATCGCGGCCGGAATGGATGATGCGATACAGCATGGATGTGCCATCGCGCCGACCTTCCGCGACTTTCCCGTCCACCAGTGCCTTCATGTGCCGGCTGACCGTGGACTGCGGCAGTTTCAGCGCTGTGGCCAGTTCGCCAATGCGCAGGCCGTCGGCTCCGGTGCGGTCCAGCAATCGCAGCATGCGCAGCCGCATGGGGTCGGCCAGCGTTTTAAGCAGCTCCACCCAGCGGTGCAGGGGAAGTGGCTCGGTTTGGGTTCGGGTTGTCAATAATCCGTTCATCCGGATATAATGATAGTATTCGCGGGCGGCCGCTGCAAGTGCGGCACCGCCTTAAAATCAGGACCGGTTGGACCTGACGCGGCTTGTGTTAAACTGGAACGCCGGTATCGGTGTTGCGGGCGGTGAACGATGTATCCTTTGAAATTCAATCCGGTTTACCAGAAACGAATCTGGGGCGGGCACCAGATTCAACGCGTTCTGGGACGGGCCATTCCACCGGCGATGGCCGATCAACCCCTTGGCGAATCCTGGGAAATTGCGGACCTGCCGCCGGGCTCGGTCAAGGCTGATTCTGCCGGAGCCATGCCCGATGGATCGTTAAGTTCCATTATTACCGGCGGTCCGCTTGCCGGGCTTTCACTCCACCAGGCGTTGGAGCGCCATTCCGCGGATATTCTGGGCGAAGGAGCAGGCAATTATTTTCCATTGCTCGTCAAGTATCTGGACGCCAATGAAGACCTTTCCGTGCAGGTGCATCCGAATGAAGCCTACGCAAAATCCCACCCCGGTGCCCATCTGAAAAGTGAGGCCTGGTACATTCTGGCCGCTCGGCCCGGTGCGAAAATTTACAAAGGTCTGCGGCCGGGCACAACCCGCCGGATGTTTGCCGATGCTGTACACCAGGGCAATGTGACCGGGATGCTCAATGCCATTCCGGTGCGCGCTGGAGACTGCCATTATCTGGAATCCGGCACCGTGCACGCTTTGGGTGCCGGCGTGCTGGCGGCGGAGGTGCAAACGCCCAGTGATACAACTTTCCGCGTGTTTGACTGGAACCGCCTTGGACCGGACGGCAAACCGCGGGATTTGCATATTGATGCGGCCATGCAGGTGATATCTTTTGACGATGCGCCCGATCAACCTGTGCTTAGTCGCAGCGCACGACTGGGCGATATTCAGGTGACCGATATGGTTTCCTGTCGCTATTTTTCCATCAGCCGCCGAACCGTGGAGGGTGGCACCGCCGCACTGCCGGACGGTCCGGCCGCCGTATGGATTTTGTTGGCGGGTCAGGGAGTCCTTGAAATTCCCGGTGAAAGCGGCGTTGCGGTGGCCGCCGGCGATACGGTGCTTGTGCCGGCTAAATTGGGAAAGGCGATTCTTCGGGTGGTCAGCGCGTGCAGTTGGCTTCAGGCGGATTTGCCCGGTTAAAGCCCCAATGTTCCAACCCGCAATGGGCGGGATACCGGAGCCAACGGGCAAAAGATGGATGACGATGAAACAGTTAAAAGTAAGACTGCAAAAATTTATGGCCGATTGCGGTGTTGCTTCGCGCCGCCGCTGTGAGGAACTGATCGTTCAAGGGCAGGTTCGTGTCAACGGCCAGGTGGCAGCCATCTTGCCTGTGTTGATCGACCCCGCCAAAGATCAGGTGATGGTGGGCGATGAAATCGTCGAATCCCTGGCACCGGAGGCTCTGGTCTATTTCGTGCTTCACAAGCCCAAAGGCGTTCTGGTGACCACCCGCGACCCGGCCGATCGCAAAACCGTTCATGAACTCATGAAGGGTGTCCACGAGCGAGTTTTTCCAGTGGGCCGGTTGGATATGGACGCACGCGGGCTGGTTCTGATGACCAACGATGGCGAACTGGCCAATCAATTAAGCCATCCGCGTTACGCTGTGGAAAAAACCTATATCGTGACCGTGGATGGTCGAATTGATGCCCGCGGCCTGGAGGAAATGAAAAAGGGAATGTGGCTTGGACCGGCATATGAAGGCGGCAAAGCTGAAAAAACGCACGGGTTAAAAGTCAAAGTGCTGTCCGCGGACCGCCGCGAATCAGTCCTGGAAATAAAATTGACCGAGGCCAAAAATCGGGAAATTCGCCGCGTGCTTGCCCGCATCGGCTATCGCGTGCGGGATCTGTTTCGCGCCGCACTGGCGGAAAAAGTGACCGTCAAAGGCCTGGAACCGGGGGCCTTTCGGCCCTTGACCGCGCAGGAATTGCACTGGCTGCAAAAAGTCAGTTCGCCCGAATATTCCCGGCGCCGCCTGGATGCCACACAGAAATGGTATGAATCCAAGGAAATGGATAAAGAACGCAAACGGCTCGCCGGTGATGCCCGCATACCTGTTCCGCAAAAGCCGCTTGCCAGGGACACCCGAAAAAAATTCACCGGGCCGCGCCAGGCCAACGGACCATGGACGACCCGCGGCGGCCAAAACGTGACCCAGCGGCGGACCTCCGCCCTGGACCGCACGCACAAGCCCTTTTCCCGACCGAAGCGTTAATCGCGGTACCTCGGTTGCCCGGTTTGCGGCCGCAATTGAATAATTTGGAACCATGAAGTCTTATGTCCGACAAGCTGAAAAACAATCTTAACCCCGCTGATATTCAGCACCTTGATAAGCTGGATTCCCTTGGGCAAGCTCCCTTGGCCAGCCATCCATTTCTGGATATGCTGAAATCGCGCGTGATGGTGTTTGATGGCGGCCTGGGTACGCAGATATTCGCCGCCAACCTGCAATTGTCCGATTTCTGGAATCTGGAAAATTGTCCCGAAGTGCTGGTCCTTTCCCGTCCGGACGTAATTGAAGGCATTCATTCTTCGTATTACGCCGCCGGCTCGGATACCGTTGAAACCGACACTTTCGGTGCCAGTAAAATAACGTTGGGCGAATTTGGTTTGCAGGATCGCTGCCGTGAAATAAACCGCGCCGCGGCGCAATTGGCGCGCCGCGCCGCCGATGCGCACAAAACCACGGAAAAGCCGCGATTTGTGGCTGGCTCAATTGGGCCGGGAACCAAATCCATTACCCTGGGCAACACTACGTTTCCAGA
>JAJZEY010000388.1:0-1220 GCA_021805585.1 Planctomycetota bacterium | reverse complement strand
CGTTTCCGATCATGCATGATTCGTATCTGGAGCAGGTCCGCGGCCTGCTGGATGGCGGCGTGGATGCCATTCTTATCGAAACCTGTTTTGATCTTCTGCAGGCCAAAGTCGCCGTCATTGCCGCACTCGACGCCATGCGCGAATGTGGACTTCGCGTGCCCATTATGGTGCAGGTCACCATGGAACAGGTCGGCACCATGCTGCTGGGAACGGACATGGAGTCCGTTATTACCACCCTTGAGGCGCTGCCCGTGGATATTGTGGGTATGAACTGCGCCACCGGTCCGGAATTAATGCGCCCGCATGTGGACACGTTAAGCCGACTCTGTTCGCGCTATATTTCCATTCAACCCAATGCCGGATTACCCGTGCTGCACGAAGGCAAAACCCATTTTCCCCTCGGTGCGCCCGAGCTTGCCGCCGCGCACCGCGAATTTGTGACTGATTTCGGTGTCAATATTGTCGGCGGTTGCTGCGGTACCACCCCCGACCATATCCGTGCCGTCGCGACGGCTGTCCGCGATCTAGCGGCCAAAAAACGTGAAGCTTTTGGCCGCAAACCGGTCGGTATCACGGCGGCGGTCTCGTCGCTTTATTCCTCGGTTCCGGCACGGCAGGATAATTCGATACTTATCATCGGCGAACGGACCAATACCAACGGTTCGCGTAAATTTAAGGATTGCCTGCTGGCCCAGGACTGGGATACGCTCGTGGCCATGGGGCGCGAAGCGGTCAAGGAAGGCTCCCATGTGGTGGATGTATGCGTCGATTATGTCGGGCGCCAGGGCGTGCCGGACATGACCGAAGTCATCCGCCGTTTCGCCAAGGAAGTCACCGCACCGCTTATGATTGATTCCACACAGCTTGATGTGGTCGAAGCCGGTCTGCAGGCGGCACCGGGCAAGTGCATTGTCAATTCCATTAATCTTGAAGATGGCGAGGAAAAACTGGCCGACATGTGCCGATTGCTCCGCCGTTATGGCGCGGCGGTCGTCGCGGGAACCATTGACGAAGATAAAATTGAAGCCATGGGTAAAACCGCCGACCGAAAACTGGCCATCGCCCGGCGGCTTCACGATCTTCTTGTGCATAAGTACGGCATTCCGGCCACAGATATTTATTTCGATCCGTTGATATTTCCCATCGTCACCGGTCAGGAGGAAGTTCGCCGCCTGGCACTGGAAACAATCGAAGGCATTCGCCGCATCAGCGCCGAATTT
>JAJZEY010000166.1 GCA_021805585.1 Planctomycetota bacterium | reverse complement strand
GCGGTTACCTTCGACTACGGACCGGAACATCGGCCCGGAGGGAACTTACATCCCCCTGACTCAATACACTCTCCATCGCACGGGGGCGGGCGTCTCGCCCGCTTCGTCGTACCCAAGGCGTCCGCTCAAATCATGAAGGAACACCGTATTGGGTGGCATCTCGAATGGGCATTCAAGCGATTGGTCAATTCAAATCCACTGCGTTACCTTGCGTACACTGCGGTTAAAATTACCGCCGCAACGGATATGACCTGAACGCTCATGGGCAGGATCATGCTACGGGCTGTCGGTGGAAGATGGCTCTTCTTTGTTGATTTGCACAGACCTATCAATGGCTTCTCCGGTGTTTATTCATAAGCTTCCGCCCGATCAACGTCCATAGGGCCTTTAACAAGCGATTTTGGCCGTTGCCACAGAAATTGGCAGCCCGTCGCGAAGTGGCGGCGGGGTGATGGTTTGACAGCCAATTAGTTTTTATGTATGTTGGTTTTCATACAAACATATTCCGTGCGGATTGGCTGCCGGAACAAGATTTTTCGCGAATATCTGACAAAATTCGCGGATTTGACGGGCGTATTGTGTCTGACCGCCGGTTTAACCGGTCGGTCCCGGTCAATGAGATGGAGATTCACGATGGTGTCCACACCAGACCTTCACCCGAACGATGGGCATGTTTCGCGACAACCAAAACCCGAAAGCCTGGCTGACTTCGGCCAGAATCTGCGTCAATGTCGCCACGCGATCGGTTGGACACTTGACCAATTGGCGGCGGCCACCGGTATCAGCAAGCCATATTTATCCAATATTGAAACCGGTCGCCTCTGTGGGCCGCCGGCACCGGATAAACTGGCACTGCTGGAAAAGGCCCTGAACCTCCCGGCTGGAGTGCTGACCGATCAGGCGGACTGGCTTCGCACGCCGCAAACGGTACGCAATCTGCTCTCCGCCCGTCCGCTGCCCGAAAATCTCCAGCCCACGATTGCCCCCCACGGCGACAGCGTGCCGCGCCGGGCGGATGGCGCGGTAGACCTGGACCAACTTCTTAAGTTTTCACGACCCATCGGTCCATTTTTGGCCGGCCCCTGCGCGGAATCCGGCACGCCAAATTCAACAGAATCATCGGTTGTGCCGTTGCTGCGAATTCCGCTGATCAACCGTGTGGCCGCCGGCAACGCGGCGGAATTTACCGACCTTGATTACCCCGCGGGCATCGCGGACAGTTACATTGCCGCGCCGGTGCCGACGGAAACGGTCACGGAATCCGGGGCAACATCGGCTTCCGGCAGTCCGGATGCCGGTTTATTTGCCCTGCGGATCGAAGGCGATTCCATGGAACCGCGCTATCAACAGGGCGATATTGTGGTGTTTTCGTCCACGCAAGCCCCGCAGGATGGTGACGATTGCCTGGTGCGATTGGATGATTCGGAAAACTTTTCCACCACATTTAAACGGATAGAATTTTCCGCCGGCTCAGCCGAAGCCATTCCGGATGCCGACGCCACTTATCTTACACTGGTACCGCTTAACCCGGTTTATCCGCGCCGTTCACTGCGTCAAAGCCAGATCAGCGGCCTGTATCCGGCGGTCTGGCGCATCACACCGGCCAACAGCCGGAACGCGCTGCCGGAGGGCGTGGCCGATCAATCGTTTAAAATTCAATCCAACGCTTCGCAAACCGCATTGCCGCCGCGGGAAGACGCGGCAGGTTCCGTTCGCAGGCGGCGCGGGCGCAAACCGCCCAGAGAATCAACGCCGCCGCCAGTGCCGGCGGATGGGGCAACGCAACCGCAGCCCATTGTGACCGGAACCAAGGCGGAATGGACTTCCAATCGCTTTTCGCTGGAGAATGATTGATGGCATTGCAAGCTGACGATGGCTACGGGCGGCACCATCGCGCAGCATAAAACCTTGCGTGCCCGCGGGGCGGATAGACCGCCAACGTCCGCAAAAGAGCGGCGGACCGCCTGAAACAGCAAAAAGGAAATAAGCCACACGGGAAAAACCCCGTGTCAGCTCTGTTTGCCACGTTTCTTTTTGCCGTACTTCTTTTTGACAGTTTTCTTTTTCATAATGTTTGTCCGTCTGTTTGGGTTCCTGATTTCCGCCCGTCGAAAATCATTTCAGTTACTTCCAGAGCCACCCTATCCGCGGACGGGCCAAGCGTCAAGATACTTTCGGCTTGTCCCGACCCGCACCACCTTGCGTTGATCGGCGGCCATGCACTATTCCGGGCATATGCGCAGGTCGCCGGATGTCTGGCCCAACCGAAATTCACAAATCACCGGAAGCGGCCCGCCAAATTCATCTGTTGGCTCCCGTGCGGCTTCCTGTATGGATACGCCAAAGGATTCAAGCTGGTAATAGCGGCCGGTATCATCCAGAACGGCTAAGGGGGCATTTTCATCTTCCCCGTTGTACATTTTCACCACCCATGGCCGCACTGACGATTCACGCGAAAAGCCGAGTTTTTCAAGGTCCTGCGGATCGGGCGGCTGCCCGGTCTGTGTCGCCAGCAGTACGCCGCCATCCGGTAATTGGCCAATATATACACATTGCTCAATATAAATAGCCGTCAATGGCATGGTCCGCGGCGGCCCAATCCACCAGATGTATCCGCGGATTATCCATTCTTTATGGAGAATCGGAACCGAATCCATATATCGGGCGGTCATGTGTGTGGCTCCAGCTTAGCGGCCTCCGGGAAGGATTTATTCTTCCGCGGCCACCAGGTCCGCGTACGTTTCGCGTCGCCGGACAATTTTCCAGACATCCCCATCCACCAGAACCTCGGCCGCCCGCGGACGGGCGTTGTACTGACTGCTCATGGCAAAGCCATACGCCCCGGCGGAAAAAACCGCCAGCAGATGCCCCCGCATAACCTGCGGCAGATAACGGTCGCGGGCCAGGTAGTCACCGCTTTCACATACCGGACCCACCACATCCACCTTGCGGTCATCAGCGGTGCGCAAAGCACTGGTGCGGCTGACGGGCGCAAGCCCCGGTCCGGGCGTGACCGGCCAGATAAAATGGTAGCTTTCGTACAGCGTGGGACGAATCAGATCGTTCATGGCCGCGTCCACAATGACAAAGGTTTTGTTTCCGCCGGTTTTGGTGTACACCACCCGCGTAACTAAAATGCCCGCGTTGCACGATATAGACCGCCCCGGCTCAAGAATAATCTTAAGCTTACGCCCGGCCAGCAGGGGAATAATCGCGGTGGCATAATCGGCGGCGCTGGGGGCTTCATCGCCTTCATAAAATGCGGCGAATCCACCGCCAATATCCAATGTGTCAATAACCACGTCGCGGGCCGCAAGATCGTCGATAAGGGCCAGGGCTTTGGTAATTGCATCCACATAAGGTTGGGTGGATTTTATGGGAGATCCAATATGCAGATGAAGCGCGTTAAGTTTCGCATGACTGGCTTTGGCCGCGGCCAGATAAAATTCCATGGCCCGGTCAATATCCACACCGAATTTCGTTTCCTTTTTTCCGGTCAGCGTTTTTGCGTGCGTGCCGTGGCTGGCCACATCCGGGTTCACCCGCAGCGCGCCGCGCGCATGGCTGCCGGTTTGGCCGGCCAGCCGATCCAGATTCCAGAATTCCTCTTCGCTTTCAATATTAAACCAGCCGATGCCCGCCTGCAGCGCTTCGGTTATTTCCGCATCCGTTTTGCCCACGCCGGCGAAAACGATTTTATCGGGTGTGGCACCGGCTTTTAACGCGCGAAACAGTTCGCCACCGGAAACCACATCAAAACCGCTTCCCGCGCCGCGCAACGTCCGCAATATGGCCAGATTTCCGCACGACTTAATCGAATAACAGATCAATGGATTCAGCGGCGCAAAAGCCCGGGCGATTCGCTGATAATGGGTCAGAAGCGTCGCCTGGCTGTAAATATACACGGGACTGCCCACGGCGGAAACAATCTGTTCCACCGGCACATCCTCGCAATAGAGTGCGCCGTTGCGGTAGTTAAAATGATCCATGACGCCAGGAGTCTCCAAATCGGGGTGCGGTTGCCTTTGCCGCGGCATCCACCGGAAAAGCGATCCGCCGCCCATGCATTTTTTCCTGCGGCAACCAGCCACACCGATGGCGCGCCAAAACTTTTATTATATCCCGAATTTACAAACTTTGCCCACCGACTCAAGAGCCGCAAGACGGTCTGGGCTGCCAATAGTTCGGGCGTCAGGCCATGCTGGATTATATGAAGTGGTGTTGGCGTTAAAAAAATGTAGGCTGTGAAGATGAAAAACCGCACCACGCCGGAATAATTGGCAGACCCAAGGCGGTCTGGCGGTATGCCTGAACGGTCAGCTGTGGCGATTTTTTCACGTTTTATTTCCTCCGGGCTGCAAAAAGCGTAAAATACAGGTTGCTTCAACGCGGAGCGCCGTGCCGCCCTGCGGGATGAAGCCTGATACCCATGCCGGAGCGCCGCCATGCCTGTTATTCAACTAGCGTCCGCATCGGAGGAGAGCCTTACCAGCCGTCTGGCTCGTGAAGCCGGCGATACCGTGCTGACCCGCCAGATGTTCGCCGCCTGGGGTCGCGAATCCTGGCGGCCGGCGGTGAACTTGTACGAAACGCGGCAGGCGTTTCTGATTTGCGTGGACCTGGCGGGCATTCACGAAAGGGATGTGGATGTGCGGCTGGAAAATGGCCGCATCATCATCCGTGGCAAACGCGACTGCCCGATGCCCACGGGCGAGGAACGCGCGATTGCGGTGCATCAGTTGGAAATAGACCATGGGGTGTTCAGTCGGGCCGTGGAACTGCCGGACAACGTGGATGACGGGAAAATTTCCGCCATTTATGAGGCTGGCCTGCTTTGGATAACCCTGCCAAAACATCACAAATAGCGTACGTCGGCGGCGCGGCCGTGGAACACCAA
>JAJZEY010000247.1 GCA_021805585.1 Planctomycetota bacterium | reverse complement strand
CCACGCTCCGCCATGCAGATGAAGGTTAAGCCGCTGATCCTTACCACGAATCAGCACCGGCTTGCCGGAAATGTGGCCAAGTATTAACTGCCAGCGGCATTTCTGAACAATCGGCGGTTCAGAAATAATGGTGTCCGGCATCACAAATTGCGGGGTAAGCAGCGTGCGGCTGGTGCCTGGCATATTGGAAAGCAGTTTTATGGTAATTCGAGCCGGTTCGTCGGCGGCCAGGTTGCCTGGCGCTAAAATAAATAAATGTCGGCAACGATGGGTAAACGTCAACTGAAATCCATGATTGGAAAACTGTTGCGCAGTATGCAATCCATCGGGCGAAAAATGGAGCAAGACCTTGTCCTTCCGCGAACATGAAACTTTTGAAATATAGGTTCCGTGCGCGGTTCTAAACTGATATTGTTGTCTGACAATGTGATTTTTATCGTTGATATAGCGCAGTCGCATGGAATATCGCAGAATAATTAGCCTTCCGGGCAGCGCTTCTAAGGAATTCTTTTGAGATGCCCTTACCTCCAGAACCGGGCCGACACCGCCTCCGGTCCCCTTCAAAGCCTTGGGCTTTGCAATCTGTTTGCCGATGGCCGGCGGATTGGGTTTCAGAGCGCCGTTGTGAATGACAATCGTGCGGATAGGGCGGCTGATGACTGGGTTATATGGAGCTGCCGCCGCAGGCCCGGAAACGCGCATGGGCCGCACCGGTGGCCTCACGTGCCTCAGGGCCACAATAATAATGGCCATCATTACCAGCGCAATTATTGCGGCGTATGCAATTATCCTTGCCACGCTGAGCGTATGGGAAATTCCGGTTTGCAAAGGTTGTGTGTCAAGCCGCTTTGCGTTCTCCGATTCCGCTGAGGCGATCAGGTCGCTTGGCAATTCTGATTTCCGTGTCGCCTGCGATACCGCGTCCGCCATGGTCTGGGCTACGGTATTCACCTGTGTTCCTATTTCGCCGGCGTGCTGGTAGCGAAGCTCCGGCTGTTTTTCCAAAGCGCGCAGCACAATGGCGTCCAGTCGCACATCAATCGTAATCTTTTGTGACGGTGCAATAATCTCCGCCTCAGGTAATTCTCCGGTCAGCAGTTGATAGAACACCACGCCCAGCGAATAAATATCCGCACGATGATCCACCGCTTCGGAATTGGTTTTCTGTTCCGGTGCCATATAACGTGGGGTGCCGACGATTCTTTGGCGTGGGGGCATTTTCGGACTTGCCGATATCGGTACTTCGCCGGGGTTACTTTCAGCGGTTCCTTCCCCGGCATGTCCGATCAGCTTGGCTAAGCCAAAATCGGCAATTTTTACTGACCCCTGCCGATTCAGAAGAATGTTCTCGGGCTTAATGTCCCGATGTACAATGCCATGGTCGTGGGCAAATTGAAGCGCTTCACAAATTTGCGGCACAATCGCCAAGGCCTGTTCCGCCGATACGCCGCCACAGTTCAGCACTTGCCGCAGGCTCGGTCCGTCCACAAATTCCATCAGAAAATAAAACAACCCATTTGTTTTGGGGTCCGCCTTACCGCCCGCGTTTTCCCGTGGCTGGCCATCGGGCAGTCCAGCCGCCTGGCCGAAGTCATAAATGGCCACAATGTGCGGATGATTTAATTTCGCCATGGCTTGGGCTTCACGCACGAAACGCCAGGCAAAGTCGGCATCCCGGCCAATTTCCGGAGGCAATATCTTCAGTGCCACCACGCGGTCCAGACTGGTTTGCTTTGCCTTATACACGGCACCCATTCCGCCGCGGCCAATCAGATCGCTTATTTCCAAACCGGGAAACTGCCCGGCCAACTGCGCAGGAGTTGGCGGCTGCCACCGGGTTCCACTGGTAGCCATCTCCTGCGATGCAAAAGTGTTGGATTCCAAACCGCGCCGCAGCAGGCAGGACGGGCATTGGCTTTCCGCAGTGCCTTCGGGCAACCGCTTTCCACATACAGGACAGGTTTTAAGGTCATCGGCCATAGCTGTTCAACATTACGTTACTTCCTCCCCCGTGTCGCGTCACTTTTATATGGGATGTTCCGTCGGCACTCCGGCCCACACTATCCTGAAGCAAAGCCGGAAAAAGGTTACGAAGAATTATCAAAAACAGGCACCGCCATGCAATTTTCATCAACTAATCCGGCCTCTGAATTTAATGTCTCTTTCCCGAGTCCGCTGTTGTGACAATGCTTTGAGCTTCATTTTCCATAGCAAGAATCTATCCCACAACGTGGCCGGAGTTCAGCCGATTGACTTTCCCACCATCCGCGACGCGAATTGGGCAGGCAATCCTGCGTAACGGAACAAAACCGCGGATTTCGCCGATGACGCGGATACGCAAGGCCCAGGACAACTGGCAGCCCATAAATGTAATTTGAAAATAGGTTCGGCGGCCACGGTTTGTCACTCCTATCCGCGCAATTGGCGAAATCAGCGATTCATCATAAGGCCTTCGGCCGGAAGCAAGGCCTTCGGCGCGTAAAACCAAGTAAAATAAACTGTTACGCACCGGCGAACGGTTGGGGCGCGGCCGCTGGTGGAGCACTCCGCATGAATCTGCGGGTGAATCCGCCGGTGACGCAGCGGTTTATGGCCTTCATGTCATTTACCGCAAGCCTCCAATCGGGGCCTTGCCCGTAAATCAGGAAGGAACGGCCCGCTACACGGAATCAATCAGAAACTGAATTTCCCCATCCACCTCCGCCGGGTCGCACACGGTCTGGGCGATCTGTTTTCGCAGAATATCCCGGTATTCGCGGCGTAACCGATGAATGGCCACTTTGGTTGCGCCGGCGGTCATGCCCAACTTTGCGGCAAGGGTGGCAATGGGCAGTTCATTCTTTTGGCCGGTGAGTGAATCTTTGAGTATGTCATACAGGGCGAGTTTTTCGCGTGCCTTATACGCCGCGCGAAGGTCGGCCCGTGTCTGGTCCAATACCGAAAGTGCCCATTGACGGGCAAAAAGCTGTTCGGGTGTAAGGTCACGCGAAGGGAAGCAATTCATATTGCCGGCGTCGGATGGTATGGAGACAATTGTCAATTTGCCGCCACGCTTTTGGGCGCGGACGAAATCCCGCTGATTGCATAAAAAATGTTTGACCGCGGCAAGCAGGAACGAACGGAATTTGCCACGGGCCGGATCGGCGGAGTCCAGAAATCGCTTTTCCAGCAGGCGGGCGAAGAATTCCTGCGTCAGGTCTTCGGCGTCCGATGCCGGGGCGGTCTGTCGCCGAATGAAGGCATAAACCGGACGCCAATAGGCCTGCGCCAGTTGCTCCAGTGCGGCCTGCGTATTCGGCGTGGCAGGTTGGCTGCCGGCGGCAATCACCAGGCTCCAGCGTGTCGGCAGGAAATCAGCACTGGACCGATTCGCGGTGGTATGCCGTTGCGCGATTGGCTCAATTCGTGTCATGCAGGCATAATACCATCCGGCTGGTTTCACAGGCAGTTGGTGCCGGCCTCATCCGCGCTATGCCGCATCCGCATCGGCCGTACCCGCACCGCGGGCGGATGGGGCTAACCAGGAAACGTTTATCAACTCGGTCGTTCCGCAAAGGGCGGCCTCGCCCGATCTATAGCGGTTGCATTGCCCACTGATTGGTGTTATAGTAATGCAATCACTTGGAGGTTTTTTCTGCGCATTCGTATTGAACCATCATCCGGCGTGCCCATCAGTCGGCAGCTTGCCGACCAGATGCGATCCCAATGTGTGGTGGGCAGCCTGAAGGCCGGCGATCGGCTGCCCAGCGTTCGGGAATTGGCCCGTGAACTGGCGATCAATCAGAACACGGTGTTGCATGTCTATGAACGCCTGTCCGCGGAGGGTTGGCTGGAAACCCGCCAGGGCAGCGGCACGTTCGTAAAGGCCAATGCCGCCGCCAAAGGGGAAAAAAAGGTCCAAACCGCGGCACTGCTGGCCCAATTAGGCCGGGCGGCGCGGTTGGCCCAACTGCTGGGCATTCCGCCGGATGAATTGCATGATCTTCTGGATCAATCCTTAAATGCGGAAACAGATTTAATCTTAAAATCAAAAATGGAATCGCCATCCGCGCCGGCAAAACAGATAAGGGGATCCACATGACTCTGGCTGTAAGCATTGGGAACCTTACCAAAAAATTCGGAGCTAAGCCGGCCCTGCGCGGCGTCAACCTGGAAATTCCCGTTGGGGCCACCGTGGGTCTGCTGGGGGCCAATGGCGCAGGCAAAACCACACTTATTAAATGCGCCCTTGGGTTGCTGCGGCCCACCACGGGCCAATGCTTTTTACAGGGCGAGTCGGCATGGTCGCTTTCGGCGGAAGTCAAGGCGAAGCTGGGCTATGTCCCGCAGGTAATCAATTTATATCCATGGATGAAAGTGAAAGATTTGATTCAATACACCGCGTCATTCTATCCGGCGTGGAACGTGGAATTGGCCGACCGACTGGTTAGGGAATGGGAGATGCCCCTGGCGGACCGTGTGCGGACGCTTTCCGTGGGACAAAAGCAGCGGCTGGCTATTCTTACCGCGGTGGCCTATCAGCCGGACCTGCTGATTCTGGACGAACCGGCGGCCGATTACGTGGCCATTATGAAGGATGGTGTCGTGGCCTGGTTCGGTTCGCTGGAAGATTTAAAGGTACGCACGGGCACAAGCCTGGAAGATGCCTTTCTGGAAATTCAGCAGGGGGTGAAGAATGGGTAATCGGTATAAGGAAGTGTTGATGACCTATCTGCGGCGACCATTTTCGTCGTGGCGAGTGGGGCTGTTTCTTGCCTTCGGTTTGTACATGCTATTTTCCGACGGCGGCGGCCAGCTAGGGTACCTCAGTCTCGAGGCCGTTTTCATTGGAGTAACGACACTCGGCGGCTTGCTTTGGCTTCAGCTCCGCGAACAGATGATTAATCCCCGTCGTGCTCTGATGCCGGCTTAC
>JAJZEY010000521.1 GCA_021805585.1 Planctomycetota bacterium | reverse complement strand
GCGACTCCTGCGGTCTATTTTCAACTTTCTACTCTCAATCCCAGAGCAATTATGGCATTCACTTTTGAAAAACTTATCGTCTATCAAAAAGCCATTTCCTACGCCGACTGCATTTGCGCCATTACCGAAAAGTTCCCGCGCGGCTACGGCTTCCTTTCCGACCAACTCAACCGCGCATCCGTTTCCATCGCCGCCAATATTGCCGAAGGCAATGGACGATTCACCATTCCGGACCGGAGAAACTTTTTCATGATCGCCAGGGGATCCGTGCAGGAATGCGTGGCGCTAATGGAAATCGCCTTCCGCCGCAAATTAGTAGCTGCAGACGCCCATTGCCGACTTCGTTCGGATCTGGAAGAAATTTCCAAAATGCTCTCCGGACTGATCAACGGCCTGGAAAACCGGAAAACATAATGAACAGCCGCATTTGACAATTGAAGCCATTCACAGCATCCGTAATCAATTCTAGTGGTTTCCTGCCTGCTCTATTTTGGCCAAAGGCAAAAATAGAGCAGGAGTTTTGAGAGAGTAGACAGTTGAGCAAAATTCGGCTGGGGCAAAAGACTTGCTGACGCACGCAAAGACAACGCCACCTGCGGTCACCTGCTCAACTGATCAACTGCTCACCTGATCAAAAAGGTCGCACCCTTCGCTTCGCCGGCCGGCCAAGTCACTGGCGATTCCTTGACCTATGGCCTAAAATCCGACGCTATCGGGAATGGGAAAGTTCAGAAACCTTCCCATAATGACCGATATTTCAACGTCCGCGTGAATTTCCTGGCTTGGCCAAGGCGCGGAATGCGAAAACCATGTCCTGCCGGCGATTGTTGGAAATATTCGGCAGGACCCGATAATAATTCTATTTTGGGGTTGGTAATGAAAATAGCGGTCATTGGCTGTGGCTATGTGGGCCTGGTAAGCGGAACCTGTTTAGCATCGCTCGGGCATACTGTTATCGGTGTAGATGTCGATAAACGCCGCGTGGAGGCTCTTACCCGTGGCGAAGTTCCGATTTATGAACCCGGCCTTTCGGAACTTATTACCGCCCAGACCGCCCAGGGGCGGCTCCGCTTCACCACAGATACCGCCATGGCGGTGCAGGCAAGCGCCACTATATTTGTCGCCGTCGGCACGCCGCCATCGCCAGCCGGAGGCGCCGACCTGAGTATGCTGTACGCCAGTGTGGAAGAAATTGCCCGCACCGCAGACGGCCCCAAAACCCTGGTCATTAAAAGCACAGTGCCCCCCGGCACCGGCGAGGAAGTCGCCCGGCGTGTAAAAACCTGCAAACATCGTATTGAGGTCGTGAACAATCCGGAATTTCTGCGCGAAGGCACCGCCATTCAGGATTTCATGCAACCAGACCGTATTGTATTCGGCGCCAACACCCACGAAGGCCTGGCTGCATTGCGCGAAATTTTTCAGCCGCTCATTGACCGCGGCTTTGCCATTTTTTCCATGAGCCGCGCCAGCGCTGAACTTTCCAAATTCGCCGCCAACGCCATGCTTGCCATGCGCATCAGCTTCGTCAATGAGCTTTCACTTCTGGCAGCGAATATTGGCGCGGATATTGAAAGCGTGCGCGTCGGAATTGGCACTGATAAGCGCATCGGCCCCGGCTTTCTGAAAGCCGGTGTGGGCTACGGCGGATCCTGCTTTCCTAAAGATGTCGCCGCACTGGTTTACCAGATGCAGCAATTCGGCATAGAACCCTATCTGCTGGGTGGCGTTGAAAAGGTGAACCAGCGGCAAAAACTGGTTTTTGCGCGGCGTATTCTGCAGGCCGTCAAAGATTCTCCCAAGCCGCATATCGCGGTATGGGGATTGGCATTTAAATCTGACACCGACGACATGCGCGAAGCACCCAGCGTGGACATTATTAAATCGCTGGTGTCCGCCGGCGCGGTGGTCAGAGCCTACGATCC
Organism: Planctomycetota bacterium; assembly: GCA_021805585.1. The sequence goes on along the minus strand of JAJZEY010000521.1, from coordinate 2,990 downwards.
GCAGGGTATGGCGAACGCAAAAAAAATGCTCGGCGATATCATTACCTGGACCAGCGGTGTCGATGAATGCACCCGCGGTGCCGATGCCGTGGCCGTTATCACGGACTGGCCCGAATTTATCACCCAGGACTGGCACCGTATCGCCGGCCTGATGCGCGGCAAACATATATTTGACGGCCGCAACTGCCTGGCCAGTGGACGGGTTGCCGCAGCCGGCCTTTATTACCACGCCGTCGGCCGACCTGAACTGGAACCAGGTTCCGGCAAACCCGGCAGCATGGGTGTGGTATCCGCGGGCTGATTGGCGTAGAATGCAATCCTATGGCTAACCCCCCTGTTCTCCCAACCAGTACATCCGAATCCAGCCCGATCGCGCTTTTTGCGGGCTATCAGGGCCGCCCGGTCCTTGTAACCGGCGGTGCTGGATTCATCGGGTCCCATCTGGTTCGCGGCCTGCTGGAAGCTGGTGCCCGCGTCCGCGTGCTGGATAATCTCTCCTCCGGCACGATGGAAAATATTGCGGAAGTGCAGGAACAGATTGAATTTCATCAGGCGGATATCACGGTACCAGCCGCGTGCCAGAAGGCTGCGGAAGGATGCACCATCGCTTTTCACCTTGCCGCGCGCGGCAGCGTTCCAGGCTCGGTCGCCGATCCGGTAGGGTACAACACCGTCAACGTTAACGGCACGCTGAACGTGCTGGAAGCATGCCGCACCGCTGGCGTGAAGCGCGTGGTCTATTCCGCCAGCAGCAGTGCTTATGGGGACAGCCCAACGCTGCCCAAACGTGAAGATATGCCCACCGCGCCCAAAAGCCCCTATGCCGTGGGAAAACTCACGGGCGAACTGTATGCCCGTGTGTATGCCGGGGTTTATTCGCTTTCCACCATCAGCCTGCGGTATTTTAATGTCTTTGGCCCCCGCCAAAACCCCACGAGTCAATACGCCGCGGTCATTCCCGCCTTTATTTCCGCCGTCCTGCGCAGTCAGCCACCTAAAATTTACGGCGATGGCGGCCAGACCCGTGATTTTTGCCATGTGTCCAATGTGGTGCGGGCCAATATGCTTGCGGGCATAACCAACAGCACACTTTCCGGCGAAGTGGTGAATATTGCCTGCGGACAAAATATAAGCCTAAATGCCATGCTGGAAAAAATAATCGCGCTATTAGGGCAGCGGGTATACCCCCAATATCTGCCCCCACGGGCCGGCGATGTACGCGATTCCCTGGCGGATATCGACCTTGCCGGGAAAGTTCTCGCCTATAATCCGGTGACCTATTTTGACGAAGGTCTGGCCCAAACCGCCGCCTGGTACGCCAAACAATACCGACAGAAGACCACAAGCGCGGCAACAATGTGAACCTTACAGGGCAACCAAAGCGTATAGACTCCGTGTATTTCTTTTCTGGAAAAGCTGACGTCACTATGAATAAAAACATCGCACAGCGGGCCAAGATGTCCGAAACCAATAACAATTACTCCATCAGGCATACCATGCGTCTGGCTTGCGGCATTTTTCTGCTCACCTTGCTGACAATCTGGTGCGGAGGATGTGTCGACCTTACCGGCCTTCCGGAAGACCCCGTGGCCGGCACCATTTCCGCCAGCCACGCGGCAAAATACAAATACCCCGGTCACGTTTACGCCATGCGCGGCTTTCTGGGAATCTTCAGTACCGGCATGGACACGTTGGCGTTTACCCTTTCCAAGGAACATCTGGTGGAAGCCGCGCCCGTGGCCGATGAGGCGCGCGGCCCGTTGAAAGACTTCCTGTTGAAAGCCGAAGCCGAACACCGCCTCAATGACGGCCCGCTGATTCTTGTCGGTCATTCCTGGGGTGCCGACGATCAGGTTCGCATTGCCCGGTCGCTGGGCCACCATGGCATCAAGGTGGACCTTCTTCTGCTGATTGACCCGGTCACTCCGCCACACATTCCCGTCAACGTTGTACGTTGTATTGATATCTACAAAAGTCACCCATTGACCGACTGGTTCCCGGCATGGCGCGGCGTTCCAGTGACTGCGGTAAACCCGGCCTTGACAAAACTGACCAACATTAACCTGCGAACCACACCCGAAAACTTTGATACACAGGACATCAACCATGTGTACATAACCGCCAGCCGTGGCGTGCAGCGCATGATGCGCCACGCCATTTACCGCGCCTGCAAACGCTGGGAAGCCGAGCATCCAACCGGCCCCTGGACGGCCCCAAAACAACCAGGCGAGATACCTATTCCCCCCAAATCCGATTGAAATCAAATCGCGATTGCAGCGGCTCGCCCGGTCCTGATTGTTTTGCCGCTTCAACCGTATTTCCCGCGCCCGCTTCCGCGGTCGCATCCAGACCGGAAACCAGGTAACGCAGCGCGTCCAGCGCGTGGTCGCGCCCCAGAAATGCCCGCGGACCGGGATTTCCGGCGGACCGAACGGCATAACGATATTCCGCCGCCTCTGAAAGAAGATTCACACACTGCGGATCCACTTTCAGGAGGCCGGTTAACAGCCGCGATTCCACCAGGGCAACGCCCGCTTCAATTCCGCGTCCCGGCGGCGGCCGACATAAAATATCCGCGCGATTCAACGCATGAATCAATTCCGGCCGAGCAGGGTCCGCAAAGGTCGCTTCCACATTCCAGCGGGCACACAGGCCGGTCAATCGCGACAGCAATGCGTCCAGCGGAAGCTTCTGGACGTACATTTCTTCTACAATGTGCAATACATTTTGCGCATCGGCCACCCCCACCAGCACCGCCAGCGGATCGGTCCAGCCCCAGTCAATTCCCATATACACTCTGCGGCCGGGGATCATCGCCTGGGCGTTAAATTCCCGCACGGCTCCGGCCAATTCCGGGTAAACAATGCCTTCTGGCTCCGCCCAGATACCATGCAGCAGTTGGTCGCGCCTTGATCCGCTAAGCCGTTCCAGGGTTTTTAAATATTCCACCCCGGCCGGCTTCCACTGGCCACTGCGCTGGTCATTCTGCC
>JAJZEY010000590.1 GCA_021805585.1 Planctomycetota bacterium | reverse complement strand
GACGATCAAGGTGGGGGAGTTTTCTATTTAGGGGAATGGCCATTTTATGCTGCTCAGACCCCCTGGTGCCCGGGCCTGAAATCGCTTTGGGCTTCGGACGATCCTGGCGGTTATTCGCGGTTCGATACTGGATTCGCGCAGCGGTGGAGGCGGTTTGCCGTGTGTACCTCAGGCGCGCTTAAGGGAGCGTCTTTTGGATATGCGAGTTGGGGTCACGAGATGGATTGGACGTTTTGGACCAGGGGCGCACCTGAACCGGCAGATGTCCATGTTGCGCGATGGGTAGAGGGATAAAAGGCAGATGGGTCCGCTGCGAAAAATTTCGGCGTAGCTCGGACGGGCCTCCCGCCGCTCCCCGGTCGGCTCATCACGATGCCTTGGTGGTGGATGCCTCCGGTATGAACGGCGACAGGCCTTGCGATGAGCTGATCGGCAAATATGGGAGGGGTTCAGGTGCACGTTTTAGCGAAAGTTTCGCGGAAAGGATAGGATCAGAATACGATGGCGGTTTTCAGTGCACAATTTTGGCTTCGTTTACTCGATCAAGTTACCGCAGCCGTCTCGGTGTTGGCAGCTGCGGTTGTGCTCGAATCGGGATTGGCACTGCTGTGCCTCTGGTCGGAGCGACATCAAACTGGCCCCCTTTGGGGGCTTCTGCCTCGGGAAGCTTCAGTAGCCTTAACCTGCGGATATTTCGCGTCCTTTTTTGCGGGCCTGCTGGGACTATCGTTAGCCACGATCCGCGCGCTTCGGGGGGATTCCGTACCGGAGGCAAATTGGCTTGCGGCACGAGCCGCCATCTATGCGTGCGGAATTGGGGGGACACTGACGTTCGCGGCTTCCCTCGCAGCTCGCTAGCGGCCGATTGCCGCAAGAAAATGACGAGGAACCTCAAATATGGTAGAAAAACCGAAGAACAAGGAAGGAAACTTTTTCGAACGGGCAGAAGCCAGTGTTGGCATGGCCTCCGTTGTTTTCACTGTCGCGTGGTTTGCGTACGGTTACATGCTCATGTTGGGGTACGTTGAACGCCAAGCGGAGGCGTTTCCCATTTATACCTATGCCAATTCCGAGTGGCTAAAGTGGGGAGGCACCGTCCTGTTGCTTGGTTTTGGTTTTGCTGCGTTGATGCTTAACCTGGCGCTCTGGCGGCACCTTTTATTAACTAAGCGGAATCGTGACCTGGCGAAAATCTCCGTCTATATTTCGGTATACTGCTTGGTGGGCGGTTTGTCCTATGGGCTGCTCGGTACAATTTCTCAACTTGCTCCCAGCCCCAAAGCCTACCGTTATTTCCGGCACGAGCCACAGCAGGCGAACCTCCGCGTTCTTTCCACGACGACGCGAAAGGGGGCACCAAAAAATAATATTCGACGTTGACTGTCCGCGATGCAATTATCTTGGTTGCACTGGACGAACAATTTCAACATAACAACGCGAAGGCGCAAAGTCGCCGCAGCGGCGGTGAAGCTGGGCAGATGGAAAATCTGTGGATCGCCGGACTGCAAACATCTTGTCCGCCCATTGCCCCCGCAATACAGCTATTTCCGAAAAGAGGCCGCGTGGTATCGTCGAGACAACGCTATCGGCACACAATTGCGGTCGCCTGCCCCCATTTCGGCAGACCGATATCGGGTATTCCGCATATGACTGTGCCGTGAAATCGCACCCCGGCAAAGGCCATTTGACGCACCGCAATTCCGAAATTAACATAAGCATTCAGTAGGCAATTGATTTTTCCTGAATTTGTAGTGCGCGTGGTGGTGATGATGGCGATGGACTCAATGGTAACGCCCAGCTTCTACCGGCGTATAACGGCATGGTTTGTCGATGTATTGCTGTTGTGGGGAATTGTCCTCCTGGTTTTGCGCATCGCACTCGGCGTCTGGTTTTTTCGCCCGCCACCGCTCATGCTGGGCATGCTTATGGTGAACAGATATGGGAATCTGGCGCTTTACTGGATAGCCATTTCGTATTACGGCCTGTTCCATGGTTTGGCGGGTTGGACGCCGGGCAAAGCGATTGTCTCCCTGCGCGTGGTGGATGCCGACGGACAGAGGGCGTCGGTGGGGCAAATTCTATTGCGCAGCCTTTTGTATCCGGGACTCTGGTTTATTCCAATCATTGCGGGACCGTATGTATTCCCATATATGTATACATGGATTAATGGGGTGATTTTAATTATTCTCTTCGTATTTCCGCTCCTCGATTACGTCATGACGCCCTTCGATTTTAACGGGCAGCGGTCGCTGCACGATCTGTTTTCGCACACCCGCGTGGTGGTGGAGTAACCGGATGGATTCGGAAATGTGCACATCCTGCGGGCGGGCCATGCCGCCTGGTGTATCGCCCGTGGTTCGCGGCGGGCGGGTTATGTGTGCCGATTGCGCTATTCTGGAAGCCGCGCAGGATTCCGGCCCGGCAAGACCAACCACCAAACGGCGTTCCGAAACGCACGCCGCCCCGCGCAAGCCTTCCGTCCTGTCGCAATTGCAGGCGGCCAGTCGCTGGACGCCCATTTCCCGCCGGTCTAACCGATCGTCGCTGACGGTTATCGACATGTTCTGGGTGGCCATTTATATCGCAGGGCTGGTCGCTTCCCTTGCCGCCCTGGACAATATCGGGCATTTGTCCCGACATCTATTGGACGGCTCGAACGAAGTAAACGGAAACTATCGGCCGCTAAGTTTTAATAAACCCGCAATTGCCGGCCCGTGCCGGGTTTCGGTGGAACGCTGTTATGTATCCCCGTCCGGCTTCGCTCAAATGGGCGGCACACAATCGCAGGATGTTTCCATTGTTCTGAAAATTCATAACACAGCAAACCACCGGGTAATCAAGTACAAAAGCTGGCGTATCGGTGGCGTGCGGGCTCCGGATCTCCAGAGCCGGTTATCAATCGTTACCCGCCTTGAAAAATGGCTGGAGCTATTTGTCGAAAATAAGAAAAATATTGCGGGGTTTACCTGGTCGGGTACCGTCATCAATCGCCCGGTTGCAGGCTTCAATTGGACAACCCGCCGAATCCAGCCGCACCGAAGCGTATATGATGTTCTGGAATTTACCGTCGGGTCGTCCAGCCAGCTTGTCCCGCTCCTGCTGTCGGCGCGAAATCTGAATCGGCGGGAGGCATTCTTCTTCATCGCGCACCCTCATGATGTGGGCAATGTCGACTCATTAACCTATGCTTTTCTGAACCGCAATATCCAAAACGGTGGCAACCCAGCTGCGGCCTCCGCTGCGGGTTTTAAACCCGTGCTGCATCCGGGCCTCCCGCGGGTACTGCCCAATTTTAATTTTGGTGCATGGAATCATTTGCCGCCGGTGCGCAATCCGCGCGGAGCTGCCGGCGGAAATGCAGGCAACGCCGCTGGTCCTGGCAGAACGGTAAATTCCGCAGGCGTTTTTAACGGCAGCCAGGCGAATCAAGGGCCGGCGATAACCCCAATCCCGAATTCCACCATTACCCGATGGACCGCCAAACCGGATCCGCCCGCCCATCCGCTGCATATTAATCTTCATGGGCATGTGGTCATTCACAAATGGCTTCAGCCATTTAATTCATCACCCCAGGGATATTTCCTGGGTGGCCAGACCAATTTCATGGGCAGGTTTCAACATTATTACCTTACGAACCTGCGCAGCCCCTCATGGAGGTTGGCGTTCGCCACGCCCATGGCCCAGGTGACTCAGGCGGTCGTCAGCCCCAACGGTGCCTATGTGGCATTTTTGGATACGCCGGAAATTCCCAACGCCGGCCCGCAACTGCCAGGAACTCAAAAGCATGAACTCTCACTCTGGTCGCGCGCCGCCGGCAGCATTCTTTGGCATCAGACTTTTAATGGCCAATCTCCGTATGCCATTATCGGATTTACCACATCGAACAATCCGCTGATTCGGTCCAAGGATCAGTTTGCCACCACGTTCTACAAACTTTCGGCGAAAAATGGGCACGTCATCATGAGTCTGCGCGTGCCGGGGCAATACCACATGCGTTCTGTTTGTATAAGTCCAGGCGGGCATTATCTGGCGGGGTTCACTCACAAAGGGTTGCATCTGTGGAATTTGTCCACCGGAAAGCTGGCAGGTCTGTCGTATCCGCTACTGACGATAAACCGGTATCAGCCGAACAATCGGCTCGCCTTCTCCAATAATGGCCGTTGGCTGGGTGCCGCCGTACCCGACGACCAGGCGGGCCGTCCCGGGTTTCAACTGCTGATGTGGAATGTCGGCACCGGAAAACTTGCGGCTTATGGGATTTATACGCAAAAATCAGACTGGGGCGTCCAGGAACCCGCCGCGCACTGCTTTGGCTGCCTGGGTCCGGAATACGGCTGGCAGATCGGCTTAAAACTAATTGACTCAAAAACGGGCAAACTCTACCATCGGTTTGTCGATCCGGTGCGCAACACAAATTCAATTGATTCGCAAAGCGCATTGGCCTGGATGCCGGACCACCGCCATCTTGTGTTTGCCGCTTCCGCCGGTTCGCAATGGGGGTACATCGTTCTAAAAGCCGACCCGACGATTATGGCCAAACAACTGGCCAGCGTGCGCGCCGGTGCCCGGCGCAACGACTGGAAACTCGGCCCGCTGAAAACCGCCGGTGCCGCCACCTGCGCCCGGATTAACCTGCCCGACGCTCCGCCCGCCACCTGGTCCTTCAAAGTCAAGGAACCGGCAATTGCAACGTCCGCAGTGCCCGTACGCGTCATTCGCACCCGATTGCTGACCACGCCCCAGGGGGGTACCGGGCATGAATTAAGAATTGATTCCGTCCGTTTCGCCGGTGCCTCATCGCGCATGGCTCTGGTGGCCTATCGACAATTCACTGTGATGGGTATGCGGCGGGAAACCGCGTTATGGATTGACCGGGTGAATGTGAAGTCCGGTTCCATTCGGGCGACGATTGTACCG
>JAJZEY010000367.1:1897-4919 GCA_021805585.1 Planctomycetota bacterium | reverse complement strand
GATAACTTTCCGGCCAGTCGAGAATCACGTAATCTATCTTATGAATTTGCAGCCAGCGCAGGGCACCTTTGGCACCGTCGGCGGCCAAAGCCCGCGCCAAACGATTGCGGTTGAACACGGTGTTGTACACATATCGGCCGCGCATATAAAGCACCGCCGAATCGCCTTCCAGATACCAGGTGGCGTGCGGCGGGAACTGCATGCCATTGGCGTCGGAAATCCAGTCCGCCGGTAATGTGAAAATACCGCCGATAAACGGCTTGGTTTGGGCGTTTAGCGGCCCGAAAAACAGCCCGGATTCCGGGCGCAGCAGCAGCAGACAAAACAGGCTTTGGGCCACCAGAAAGCCGCGCACCGCCAAACCGAGCCGTGGCCGCAAATCCGCAGCCAGTCCAAAAAGAATGGCCAGTGGCAGAATAAATGGCAGCGAAAACCGTGCCTGCAATTGTGTGCACGTAAGCCACGCGATCAGCTGGACCAGCAGACACAATGCCATCAGCCAGGCGGTCGGGCCGGTGAACAGGGCGAAGACCACCACGGGAATCAGCAGCAGCCACAGCGGGCCTACCCGCAGCGGCCAGGGAGTGCGAGTGGTCGGAATTCGCGGCATCGGCCGTAGGGCATCGGCATATGCCGCCAGCCCGGGCGACCATTGCCGGTCCAGAACGGTTTGAGACAAAAGCGCCTTGCCGTGGCCGGAAAAAGAGGCCTCGCGCGAGGGCGGACGATGCCCGCGGTCAAAGCGCCGCGCCAAAGATGCCGACCAGTTCCCGCGCCCCAGAGTGCCGGAAAAAATTGGAAAAACAGGATTTCCCATGCAGGTTTGTGTATGCGTATACACCATGCTGCGCGCCATCCAGGGGGTATAAAGCGCCAGCGCCACCAACGTGACGATTGCCAACCCGCCGGCGCGGCGGCGGGCCAGCAGCATGGCGGCCGCGGGCAGCGCAATTAACACGCCGCTGGTCATTTTGCAACCTACCGCCAGCCCCAGCAAAGTTCCCAGAACCAGCAGGCTGCGCCATTCAAGTTCCGCGCAGGCCAGCCCCAGGGCCAAGGCCCCGTACAAAAGCACCCCCCCATCGTTGTAGGCCAGCGAACCGATGACCAGCGTCCATGGCGTGGCCAGAAAAAGCAGCAGTGCTATCACCCGCCCGCCGGCGTTCATGCGGATGGGCGAAAGCGCCACCGCCAGACCGGCCAGCAGCACGATTGCCGCGTGCAGCATTTGTGCGCCATAAACCAGCACGTAGATAATCCGGTCATGCAGTACCGACCGTGCCACCGCTCCCAGAAGCAGATACAGCATTTCAATATTCAGCGGTAGAAAGGAATAAATGTTGCCGCGCACCGGTGCGGTGGAATTCGCCAGCAGAAACTGATGCGGCAGTTGAAGGTGGTATTCCAGCACATCGTAGCCGTTGCCTTCCGTATGCCACAGCGAACCGGCCGGAAACGTGACCGCGACCAGCAGAGCCGCGATGGGCAGACAGACAGGCAAAAGCCAGAGAAATTTGCCGTCCAGAGGGGCCTTTAGTTTGGCGTAATCGGCCTGCGAAAAAAAGTCTCGCGTGGCCGTATAGCCAATGGCGGCGGAAAGAATCAGCAATGCGCCCGGGTAAAAGCCGAGGAGCAAATGAAGCGTCCCAAGCAGCAGAGTGCCCAGCGAAAGGCCGCCCAGCCCCAGTGCCGCCGAGAGCACCAGCCGATAACCTTCCGGCCAGATAGACGCCTGAATGGCGGGCATGGTGCGCAGTGGGCGGGTAAGGGCGAATCCAAGCATGGTCGCGGGCAGCAGAATGACCAAAACCCATGACAGATTAAAGAGGGTGGATAGCACATCCGGCAGCATGGAACCGGCGATAACCGGGATGCCGATAAATGTTCCCACCGCAAGAAAAATCGCCATCAGCCAGCGGGGAAATCCGCGCGTGGCGGCTGGATTGGGGGATGACGGGGTAGCAAGGCGGTATTTTTTGTGTGGGGCCATTTCCGGAAATACTCCGAAATCCGCAAAAAAATGGCGGCGCGTTTCCGTCTACCGGAGGACGGTTCCCGCCAGTTATGAAATAACAGATCGCCCGGCTGCGGCAATTCTACCCGATAACCTGCCATTGGCACGGGATTTGGATATAATTGCGCGGCTTGAAACCGGAAGGGCGTGCCCGCCGGTATGTGAATCAGGAAACGAGCGGTATGATGGTAAAACTGGGCGTGAATATTGACCATGTCGCAACTTTGCGGCAGGCGCGCAAGGCGACCGAGCCGGATCCGGTCTGGGCTGCGGTTGAAGCACAGCTTGGCGGAGCGGACATTATTACGGTGCATTTGCGTGAAGATCGGCGCCATATTCAGGACCGGGATGTGTTTCTGCTTTCCAAAACCGTGCGGGTTCCGTTGAATCTGGAAATGGCCGCCGTGGCGGAAATTGTGTCCATTGCGCTGAAAATTGTTCCGCAAATGGTGACGCTGGTTCCCGAAAAACGCACGGAAGTAACCACGGAAGGCGGTCTGAATGTGGCCGGGCAGCTTCGCGTTATTTCCAGTGCGGTGCGGCGGTTGCGCCGCAGGGGAATTCGTACCAGCGCGTTTATTGATCCGGACACGCGCCAGGTGGATGCCGCCGCCCAAGCCGGTTTTGAAATTTGCGAATTGCATACGGGACCCTATGCGATCGCGGCGGACCCCGCAAAAAAGGCCGCCGAGCTGGAGCGTTTACGCAGTGCCGGTGAAGCGATTTTGAACCACGGAATGCAATTGAATGCGGGTCATGGTCTGAATCAGACCAACGTGGCCGCGGTGGCACAATTGCCCTATATCAGCGAGCTGCACATTGGCCATGCCATTGTCAGTCAGGCGATTTTTGTGGGCCTGGCCCGGGCGGTTCGGGAAATGAAACAGGCCATAGCGGCGGCGGAAAAATAATAAACGTGCCGGCGGCGTGATAACCACAGCAAGACGCCGGTTCAGGAGATGTTATGATACTTCGAGGCGCATTTACCGCACTGGTGACACCCTTCCG
>JAJZEY010000367.1:0-1887 GCA_021805585.1 Planctomycetota bacterium | reverse complement strand
ACCCTTCCGCGGCGGCCATTTTGACGACGCGCGGTTTGAAAAGCAGATTGCCCATCAGGCAAAAAATAAAATAGATGGAATTATCCCCGTCGGAACCACCGGCGAATCCCCCACTTTGTCCCATGCGGAACACCACCGTGTGGTGGAGGCGGCTGTTCATGCGGCGCGCGGCACGGGCATGAAGGTGATTGCGGGCACCGGTTCCAACGCCACTGATGAAGCCATAGACCTGACGCGCCATGCCCGCCAGGCCGGTGCCGATGCGGTGCTTCTGGTGAACCCCTCTTATCCCAAACCTTCGCAGGAGGGCTTGTACCGGCATTTCAGGGAAATTTCCCGCGCGGTGGATATTCCCATTGTGCTGTACAACATTCCCGGTCGCACCGGCATTTCCATGACGGTGGCCACCATGGTGCGCCTGGCCGGTGAATGTCCTAATATTGTGGCGGTGAAAGATGCCGCGGGGAATCTGGACCTTACGTCGGAAGCGATTTGTGCCGGAATGCAGGTGCTTTCAGGTGACGATTCGCTGACTCTGCCAATGATTTCCGTCGGTGCCCAGGGGGTGATAAGCGTTGTTTCCAATATTGTTCCCGACCGCGTGCGCGGACTGGTACATGCGGCACTGGCCGGTGACATTGCCAAAGCCCGCGCCGACCACCTGGCGCTTTTTCCGCTGATAAAGGCCATGTTCGTGGAAACCAACCCGATACCTGTAAAAGCCGCGATGGCGATGCTGGGCATGGATACCGGCGACGTACGTCTGCCGCTGTGCGAACCGACACCGGCAAGTCTGCAGGTGATTTCAGATGCGCTGAAAAAGGCCGGTTTGGCGACAAGCGATCCCCTGCGGTAAAATGGTGTCAACGGATTTCACAAATAAGGCCGATGGAGCGGCGGAGAACTTGAAAGGTCCGCGCGATGATAGTGCATTGCACGCGGATCGAAAGGAAACGCCATGGCCTGCCAGCTTTTGAAAGCCAGGGAATTTGATCATCTTACCACGGTGGCAGGCCTTAGCCGCTCGACTCTGGATGAGCATTACCAGCTTTACCTTGGCTTTGTTGACAAGGCCAACAGCCTGACGGAAAAAATATGTGAGCGCCAGCGCACCCGCGGCGCATTGGATATGTCGGACATAGCCAATCTGAAGGGGGATCTTCAGTTTGCGCTGGCGGCCGTGCGCAACCATGAAATTTATTTTGATCTTCTGGGCCATCAAACCATTCCCCTGCACCAGGAACTTGCCGACTGCATTGACGAAGCCTTTGATACCACGGAAGGCTTTTTATTGGATTTACGGATGACCGCCGTTTCCAGCCGCGGCTGGGTCTGGACGGTTTATGATCTGACCACGGGTCGTATCTGGAATTTATCGGGCAGTCAGAATGGGCAGTTTCCACTCTTTAACGCCGTTCCGATTTTGGCGCTGGACTTAAGCGACCACGCCTATTTTTATGATTTTGGTCTGCGTCGCGGCGCGTATGTGGATGTTGTGCTGGCGCACCTGCGGTGGGACCGTGTGTGGCGGAACCTGCAAACCGCCCAGGCATTGCGCAGCGCCGTCGAAAATCAGCCGGGTGCCGCTGCGCTGGCGCTTGCCCGGTAAAAGTGAATCATCCGGACGCAGGCGGCGGGGGAACGCGCCGACGATGCCCGCCCGTTGCCGATAAAATGGAGACACAATTGCCCGGGTGGACCACCCCGCGTGAATCTGCGGATGATGAAGCGGCTTGTGGCCTTCATGTCATTCGCCGCAAGCCTCTAATCGCGACCTTGCCCGTAAATTCGGAAGGAACGGCGCGCTGGTTATACGATTACATTTACGCGCTGCCCATCGCCCGGCGTATCCGCGTTATCGACGAAATCCGCGGGTCTGTCAGCTTT
>JAJZEY010000039.1 GCA_021805585.1 Planctomycetota bacterium | reverse complement strand
CGGCCTGGCAATAAAGTCGCTTTAGGAGCATATATTCATCATGGCAAATACTGAATCACTGGCCAATGTGGGGCTTATCGGTCTGGCGGTCATGGGCAAGAACCTGGCCTTGAATATTGCCGATCATGGCTTTGGCATTGCCGTCTACAATCGCACGGGCACGGTCACACAGGAATTCATAAAAGAGAATCCTTCCACACCCGGCAAGCTGGTCGGATGTGAAAATCTGGAGCAGTTTATTGCGGCAATAAAAAAGCCGCGGGTCATTATTGTTCTGGTTAAAGCCGGTCCCGCGGTGGAAGCCGTAATAGACCAGCTTCTGGCCGCCGGGCTGGAAAAAGAGGACATTGTGGTGGATGCCGGCAATAGCAATTGGAATGATACGATTCGCCGCGAAAAGCAATATGTGGACCGTCTGAAATTTTTCGGGTCGGGCGTTTCCGGTGGCGAACTCGGCGCGCGCTTTGGCCCTTCGCTTATGCCCGGCGGCGATCCGGCATCGTGGAAACATCTTCAGCCTATATGGGAAGCCATTGCGGCCAAGGTGGACTCCGCCACCGGCCGGCCACTGCCTGGTGCGGCGGCGGGCAAACCGGTTGTCGGCGGCGTACCGTGCACGGCCTATATCGGTCCCAATGGCGCGGGCCATTATGTCAAAATGGTGCACAACGGCATTGAATATATTGATATGCAACTCATCAGCGAGGCCTACTTCCTGCTGCGGCAACTGCTGGGGCTGGAACCGGCGGCCCTGGCCGATATTTTCCAGCAGTGGAACCTGGGCAAGCTGGATTCGTATCTGATCGAAATTACCGCCGATATTCTGCGGCAGCGCGACCCGGCCAAACCGCGAAAATTTCTGGTGGACAGCATTCTTGACGCCGCCGGTCAGAAGGGAACCGGAAAATGGACCGCCGGCAACGCCCTGGATATGGGCATTCCCGCCAATTCCATTGCCGAGGCGGTCTTCGCCCGCTGCATGAGCGCCATAAAAGATGAACGCACGGCCGCGGCAAAAAAACTCAAAGGCCCCAAGGTTTCCGGTATAAAAGGCGCAAAGGCGATGATCGAAGCAATCCGGCAGGCGTTGTATTGTTCAAAAATTTGCGCCTACGCCCAGGGCTTTCAGTTAATGCGGGAAGCGCAAAAGGAATACAACTGGACGCTGGATTTCGGATCGATCGCGGGCATGTGGCGTGGCGGCTGCATTATTCGCGCCCAGTTCCTGCAAAAAATCACCGAGGCTTTCCAGAAAGATTCCGGTCTGGTGAATCTGCTGATGGACCCCTATTTCCGCAAGGAAATTCTGGCCGGGCAGGACCAGTGGCGGCAGGTGGTCGCCCTGGCCGCCAAAAATGGAATTCCGGCCCCGGCGTTTATGTCCGCGCTGGCCTATTTTGATTCGTACCGGTCCGCGGTGTTGCCGGCTAACCTCATTCAGGCCCAGCGCGATTATTTTGGTGCCCATACCTATGAACGGGTGGACCAGCCCCGTGGCAAATTCTTCCATGTGGACTGGCCGCGGGAGGGCCGCCCGCAACTGAATGCCTGACGGCATGCGGTTGGGCATTGGCCGTGCCGTTGATTATTATTATTGACTGACGGACGGTTCCTTCGTGTCGGGATGGGAATGTGCGGCAAATCCGGTGGCGGGAACCAGTCGGACACGATCTATATCCAGCAATGTGCCATTGGCCGCCTGGAGGGCGGTGATTGCGGAATTATAGTTGACGATGGCCTGAATCCGGGCAATGTTCGCCGCGGCAAGGTTCTGTTGCGCGGTAAGTTTCAGATTTAGAAAGGTTGGAGTGAGGCTCGCGCCGAATCGCTGTTGCACATTCAACGCCGCAACAACCCTGGCGGCGGCCTTGCTGGCGGCGGTTTGCGCCTGCGCCTGCTGATAACTTGAAAGCAGTGCGCGCAATTCCGTTTTCACCTGCAAAATAATATTCTGCGCGTCGAGCAGCATTTGCGTTAAAGCCTGCCGCCGCAGCAAATGCTGTTCTTCCAGTCCGGCCCGTGCGGCGCGGTTGCCGATTGGAAATGAGACGTTAATTCCCGCGCTGTAATTAAAATAACGCGCGGGGCTTACCGTTTGATTAAACGCGTCGCCGAATTCATTGGACAAGCCGTTGGACTGTGTGGAAAGCGTCAGGTCCGCCTGCGGCAAAAGCGCGTTGGCCGCCACGCGCACGTTGATATCCGCGGCGCGTAATTTCAAGCGGTCTTCCGCCATCACGCTGCGCTGCTCCAATGCCGTGGCAATCTGGTCGGCCACATTAAACATGAACGGCTCGGCTACCGGTTTGTCGGCGGGCAGAATCAGCAGATTTCCACTCATATTCAAAGATGGACTATTGATCATATTTTTCAGTTGATCCGAGGCGTTGCGCACATTGGCTTGCGCGGCAATCAGCGCGGCCAGGTTTTGCGCCACCGCCGCGCGCGCCTGGGCCACCTGAACGGATGAGGCATCGAACAGGCCGCGCTTTTTTATATCCGCCAGCGTCACCTGCGACCAGCCCAGCAATTGCCGCTGAACAGCCAGTGTGCGAGCGGCAGCGATTAACTGGTAGTAACCCGTCTGGACATTTTTTACCACCGCCATCACCTGGCTGCGAAAAAGGGCCAGGGCAATGCGTTCGTTGGTCTGGGCAATGTAAATTCCGGACCTGGCCACATCCGTTCCGAACCCTTTAAGCAGCGGCTGGGAAAGTGTCAGATTCACAAAAGCCGCGTTGGACGGATTAATGCTGGGCTGAAAGCCAGGTGACGTGGCCTGGTCCAGAAAGTCGTTTCCAGCACTGATTTGCGCTGTGCCGCCCCATCCCAACAGCTTTTGGACCCCGGCCTGATTGTCCCAGCCCACCTGATTGGTCTGTCCGGGCGTGCCGACCGGGCCATGGGCGTTGAAGCTTGTCGGCTGATCCGTACTGACCAACTGGCTGGAACCGAAAACGGTGGCATCAAAGGCCGCACGGGCCGCGATTAACTGTGTCCGTGAAATCGCCGGATTGTACGCCACCACCTTAATAGCCAGCGAACTGTGCATGGCCATGGCCAGGACCTGCTGAAGCGAAAGCCGCAGGGTCGGTTCGGCGTCATACAACGCGGCGGCCCGGCGTCCATACGCCTTGCCCGGCGGCGCAACAATATGCGAGCCGGCCGGGATTACGGCACCACCCGTTGGCGCGGCGGCGGAAGCCTGGTCCCCGGCATAATCGATTTCATGCACACCCTGATTCACCGACAGGGTGGCGCGTTGCAGGTGGTCCAGTCGCCCGTCGGCTACGGCGCGGGTTAAAACCGATCGGGCATACATATCCCAGCTTCGCTCCCGGCTGGATTCGGAAAATGGCGACTGGCATCCGGCCAGCAAAACCATCGCGGCAGCGGCGGCGAGAATTCCGCGCGGCGGAACGTTTGCCCGCCCGATGAACCGGCGCGGCGCGGTTCCCCGGCGGCCCAATAAATTAACGAATATACATTTATGACGCATAATACTCCGCTACCAGGAAAACAACGCGATTGTACGGATGACCGGACGCACAAGTCAAAGGTGCCGCACGCTAGACGCAAAGCGGACGGCGGGCCGTTACAGACAGCCACAATCCCGCAGAGCCGCCTCCGCATCGCGGCCGGGTCGTTCCCCTTCCACCAGCGGAGCCAAGAGCAACAGGCCAAACTGCCACATGACCCACATTTCCGGACCAAAGCCCAGGTAGCCCACAAGGCCCGGCAGCGGCATGGCAAAGTAATGGTACCGCGACCAAGAGGCCAGAAACGGCAGGTGATAGGTCCATTTGGCCAAGGCCCAGTAATTCCAGAATTCCCACAACAGGCCGCACGTTAAGCCGCCCAACATCAGGCAAAGCGTTCGCCCCCATCGTCCCGCCCGCCAATCCGCGATCAGGCTTGGCCGGCCACACCAGGTGTTCACCGGATCCAGCATGAAAATAAGGCTGACCCAGATCATCACATTTGCAATTGGATCCCGCAGTACGAACGGAGCCGCAAAAAAGCCGACGCCCAGCAGCAGCGAAAGAATTTCAAGTCCACGCCCGATCCGCACCCCGGCGGATTTTATGCGGCCCACGGCACTGTGCCGCCATATTTCCGCCGTCAACAGAGGCCCCGGCGCAATGGCGGCAAATGCTAAAAAATAGCCGATGCAGCGGTTCAGCGCACCAGCGGGCAACCCCTGATATTCCCACGCATGAAGCCCGGTGGCGGCATTACGCATGAACCGGAAATTCAGCCAGTCAAAATAACACCACGCCGGTACGGACCACAACCAAAGTGCCAATACCCGACAGCGAAAGGCCAGAATCCAAGCCGTGCCTGAAAGCAGGCCCAGAACGCCCATCAGCAACAGCAGATACCCGCACCAGACCCACGGCGTGAAATGCACCCCCACCTCATAGCCCGCCGCGCGCGCCCAGTCCGTTGACAGCCAGCCAAGTCGATAGGCCCAAAGTACGAATTCCAACAGAAAAACCCAGCCGGCACCGGCGGCAATCAGCCACAGATTCAGCCGTCTTGATCCGCGGCATTGGGTTATGGGTTTAAATTCGATCGGTCCATTGGAATCATCACCTGCCATGCCGCTTATTCTATCGCAGGTCTTTTAGTGAAAACAGGCACCTCATCAGCCTGCAAGAATATCCACAGAAAGATCGGTGCCAATCGGACCTGTTATCGCACCATTACCACCCGTCGGCTGGACAAGATTCCCGGGGGTGTGCCCGTTTTTATCGGGAAGATCGCTACGCTGCGATTCGCCGGTGTTTTTTGTGTTTTTTTGTGCCTATCAGCAGTCCGGGCCACCCGTTGTTATGAGGTGTCGGCATTGTGGCCTTGGCACTTGTCGGGCGAGACGCCCGACCCCCAAAAGACTTTTTTTTGCTGCGGAGTCCATC
>JAJZEY010000092.1 GCA_021805585.1 Planctomycetota bacterium | reverse complement strand
GATAACCCGGACACGCATTTCCGCCAAGTCGAGGAGGCCGGACGCTGGGAAGGTTGTCTTGGAATGGAATGTTTCGCGCCCGCGGGCGACCGCACAGTGGCCGGAGCAAATCGCTGAAATAACGGACACACCGGTTTCGCGGCGCGCCGCAAAAAACCGGCGCGGCTTGGCTCGTGAACGGCGACGAACAACCGCGCTCAGCCCAAGCCGTCCGCAGACTGGCCCAGGCCATCAGAAAACGCGGTATCAACCCCGAAATTACTGCGATCTGCGGTGGCCCATTTTTCGAATCAACTGCTAAAACAGGGATACCACCGCGGTGCCTGTATGCGAATCCTCCAGTTGCCCTTAAAGGCGGAATCGCCGTGTGCCGGTCAACACTTCGGCGACTTGTATTACAAGGCCGAAAGACCGAATCCAAACGTGTGCAGACCCTGCGCCCCGCCGGTGCCGACTGCCGGCACTTCCGATGGCCAAGCCTTATGCCGCTGGCCGGCCGCAGCGCCCACGCGGTCGGAATCTCCTGCGTTTGGAGGATGCCCGGCGTCATGGGCCACAGTCTGTTTTCCCTCAACCAGCGATTGATTCAACGACTGCTCATGAAATATGCGATCACGCCTGTGGCGAACAGCCTCCACACCGCGACGAGCCTTGGCAACCAGGCGATAAAGCCCGAATTGATTTATCCTGGCGCAGAACCGGCGCGGTTTAGTGTCGCCCCTCACGCGACAACAGACGGGTATTCCCGAAGGTGCCACGGCCTTAGGGATTGTGGCGCGGCTCGTGGAATCCAAAGGCTGGCTGATGGCTGTTCATCCGGAAAAACAGCCACGCGCATGACACTGACGGATTGGGGCCAGGTATCTGTCGTGGCGCGGGAAGATCGTATGAAATGCCGGACCGTCTTCAGCGGGTAATCAGGTAGTACAGCACGTTGGGAAGCAGATGAATCGTCAGGCCCGTCGGGGTGCGGGTTGTCTTAACCCGCTGACCGGCAGAGGCGCCGTTGGCCCGCAGCGCCTGAACGTGGCCCGCTGTCCACGGGGGGCTGGTAAGAGTGACTGATCCGTAGATATTTTTAATGTTCCATGGCCCCGAACCCATGGCCACAATTTTATGGCCGCTGGTGCGAAAGCCGAAGGGCTTTTCCCGCGTCATCACCTGCAGCAGCAGGCGATGACTTGTGACCAGCGGGGAAGCAGTCAGCGACACCAGCAGCACGGAAGCGAACCTGTTTTGCAATGCGAATGCGGCGCTGGCCGTCTTTATTTTATGTCCCGCGGTGGTAAAGCCGACAAAGCCCTGTGCCGCCGGTGCGTTAATCGTCAGCAGACCGGATTTGAAATTCCACAACAGTTCATGGTTGGAACTGGCCACAGTTCCTTGGTCCGGATGAAGATAATTGGCGAGATTTCGACTTTTATACGCGGTGCGATGGGTATCAAAATGGCGCATGACCGGCCCGATCAGAGCGGCGAGCGGGTTAAAAATCGGGATCGTATTATTATTTACGGCCGACAGCGAAAGCAAGCCCGGTATCGCGGTCCATTCTTCCACCGCGGGCGGTTCATGCAGGACCAGCCCCCTGCGGAAAATAAGTGCGGCCGCCGGGAACTGACCGATCATGGCCGGGCTGCAGACCTGGAACATGCTCATCTGGTGATCAACCAGGGTATCGTTTCCGACAGCGAAAAAATCCAGCCCAGCCAGACCATCCAGTGAGCCATACGCCGCGGCAAGAATCAGGCCGTCGGCGCGGTAACGGTTGGGGTTATCAAATCCGATTTCCGACATAATATTGGGAAAGCCAGCGGTTTGGATCATATTAAAAGGCATGGCTCGCGGGTGAAGGATAGCCGGCCTGCCGATAACGGTCTGGCCGCGGGCCACGCTCCATGCGGAATTGGGGCCGGTGTGGGTAGCATCAAAATACCCATGGCGGTCCATCAGATCACCGGGGGTGTAGGTCCAGCGTTCAATTCCATCGAGCAGAGTGGGATCCGCAGTGGTCCAGTTGGAAGGAGAAATAAGCTGCTTAACATGCAATTGAGAATGCAAAAACGCAATTATATGCTGATAAAAATCGTGCTGCAGTGTGGCCAGAAACGTTACCTGATCGCGTATGCGGGGCAGCAATGTGGGCACCGTCTTGATTCCCTGTCGGGTCATGTGCCACGCGCCATACAGCCAGATGCGCTGGCGGGCGAAATTGTCGTGAGGGTTGGTCGCGGCGGTCGTACTTTTCGCCGCGCGATTCCATGCGGCATAGGCCGCCTTGAGTGATCCATAACGTTGCACCAGCCAGAGAGCGAATTGATGTTCAAGCTCGTGCCACTCAGGTGACGGAAAAGATTTGCCGCTCAAGTTCCAGAACAACAGACTGTCTTCGTTCTGAATTTCCACAATGGCCACGGCGGGGTCCTGGCCGAGCGGAACGCCGTTGAACGGATCCGGAGAAGTCAGAATGGCGCGCATCCACTGTCGATAAATGTGCTGCACACGCGGGTCAAACATAAGCAGACCCGACGTCCACTGGCCCGGTCTATACCCTTTTGCCTGCAATGCCCCGGCGGTTACCCAGGCGGCATAATAAGTGCTAATATCTGTATATATACCATCTTGTTTAAGCGCCCAGACCATGTATTGCAGGGCATGAAGCCGGCGCATGGAAATAATCGCCGGGGAGCGGCTGGTATTTAAGAGTGAATCATGGAACCGCACCATATTCACACCGGCGGCCGCCAGCCGACGGGCCATCAGGCGGACAAGTGCATGAGGCTGATTAATATTGGCAAAGCTGACGTTGACCCCCCAAAAACGGACGGGGCGGCCGTTGCCCAGCAGAAAATTGCCGCCGATATGGCGGACAAAACCGGTGGCCCCGGCCCGCTTTTCATTCCAGGCGCGCAGATTAATACGGTTATCCGACTCCGTCAGGCTGGGGTCCCACGCAAACCATCCAGGGGCGGCGGTTAAATTCCGCTGGCCAGGACGCATTTTGCCATCGGGAATAAACCGGTTGGATGTAAGAGCAAAGCAGTCGTAGGCGGCGATCACTTTATGGCCCGGCTTTGCGGTCAATTCAAAGGTGAAAATATGCGGACCGGCGGTCAGATAGATACTGGCCAGGCGGACCCAATTTGCGGGGAACCATTGGCGAACATTGGCGTTGCCGATGAGCGCTTCGTGATTCGTACAATAGCGCCAGGGCTGGTTGTCAAATCGGTATTTAAATGGTCCGCGCTGCGAGCATTTGCGAACCCATAGCCGCCAGTTTTGCGTGCCGGGCACCGTCACGTTATAGGTGGCAAAATAGGGCGTTTGGCCCTGCGAATCGGAAACGGTAAGCCATTGGCCGCCAGAGAGCGCCGCTTTCTGTTGTGGCGTGGATGCGGAAAGCCAGGTGGACGCGGGGAAATTGGTGGAGACAGTATGTTCCGCCTGCCACCAGACGAAGCGCGGACTGGCCGGTTTTGCGGCGAAGGTACCCCCGCCCACTGCCAAGGTTAAAACTGTGAATGCCAAAAATGCCATGGGATGCGGTTTCAATCGATCTGCCATGCGAAAATATCTCCGTGCGCAAGGTTCTGCCACTGGCATTTCCGAACAACATCCAATAGCCTGTTTATACATTATCGGCCAATTTGGCCAGCAATAATGACCCAATTCACGATGGGTTTATACTGAAATTTGTGCGCACATAACGCGGAGTTACTCGGCTTGTCCTTCGATTTTCACCAGTTACAATGACTGCGCTACGTGAGGATAACGATGAATATACTGCGCAAAATTACTGAATATACGAAAACCTGCGCCGTCATTTACGCGGTGCTGCTGCCTGTGGCCGTGGCCGCCGGTGCCCGTTACACACCGCCGCCATCACCGCACAAGATATTTAATTTCAACCCCGGCTGGAAGTTTATCCGCCAGAACATGGCCAGCGCGCAAAAGGTTGGATTTAACGATGCCAACTGGGCGACGATCTCCACGCCGCATACTTTTAATGACACGGATTCCTACGATCATATCATCAGCCACAGTGGTGGCGACCGGCACGCCTGGACCGGTATTGTCTGGTATCGGAAGCATTTCAAGCTGCCCGCTAAGGACGCCGGTGACAAGGTTTTTCTGGAATTTGAGGGCATCCGGCAGGCAGCGCACTTCTGGGTCAACGGCCATGACGCCGGACTGTTCGGAAATGGCGTTACCCCCTGCGGTCTGGACCTGACGCGGTTTGTCAACTTCGGCGCGGCGGATAATGTTATCGCCGTGGAGGTAAACAATCGCCTGAACTGCAAACAGCCGTCCACCGGTGTCCCCTACGAGTGGGAAGGCCGGGCGTTTAATCCTGATTACGGCGGCTTGCATTCGGATGTGAGGCTGATTCTCACGGGGAACATTTATCAGACACTGCCGCTTTATGACACGCTCCACACCACAGGTATCTACATTTATCCTTCGTCGTTTTCCTTTAGCGCTCGCTCCTGCGATGTGCATGTGCGGTCGCAAGTGCGAAATGATTCGGGCCGCCGGGAATTGATCAGACTTTCCGCGGTGGTGGTGGACGCCGCGGGAAATCCATGCGCGAAATTCAGCGGCACCCCGTTAGACATTCCGGCAGGTGACACCGCAACCCTGACCGCACAGGGACAACTGACTCAGGCGCATTTCTGGAACGTGAAGAATCCTTATCTTTACCGGGTGGACTGTATTCTTCGTGCGGGTGGAAAAGTTGTGGACGTCCAGACGATCAGGACCGGATTCCGCCAGGTTCGGTTCAAAGGCGGCGCGGGTACGGGCGGGGTTTACCTGAACGGAAAATTTATTTATCTGACCGGTTATGCTCAGCGATCGGTGGACGACTGGGCCGGTCTTGGCGAGGCCTATCCTGACTGGATGCACGACTATAACGCGGCACTGATTCGCAACACAC
>JAJZEY010000065.1 GCA_021805585.1 Planctomycetota bacterium | reverse complement strand
CCAGGACAAATTTGGCAAGAAGTATATTTTCGTAAATGAGAAGAATTTCAAGAAGCGCATTGCCCGCAAGGAGTTTCTTGAGTATGCTAATGTATTCGGGTTTTGGTACGGCACGCTGAAAGCGCCTGTACTTAAAGCCCTGGCGGCGGGAAAAATTGTGCTGCTGGAAATTGATGTCCAGGGTGGATTGCAGGTGTTTGATCTGTTTCCGCAGGCGGTAGGAATTTTTATCCTGCCTCCCAATCCGGGGGAACTGGTGCGAAGGCTGGAATCCCGTGGTCGCGACGATCCGGCAGCCATTGAAAAGCGTATTTCCGAGGCGCGCCGCGAAATAAGAACCGCCAAAGCTTCGGGGGCCTACCGCCTGATGGTGGTCAACGATGCCCTGATCCCGACCATTCACCTGCTGACCGGCTTTGTGCAGGGTTATCAGCAGGGAAGGCTGGATACCATGCGGAAGGACCGCTCATAAACCCTAACAGACAGGAGTTTTTAACCCATGATTGAAGCTATCAAAAGCGATGATATTGTGCATAAACTTGGCGGACGATTCAAACTTTGCGCTTTGGTGCAGAAGCGCTGGGTTGAAATTCTAAACGGTGCCCGTCCTCTGGTAGAACGCCGGGGCCGCACGGACCTGGAAGTCGTCATTGACGAAGTGCTCCAGGGAAAAGTCGGCATCGACTACGATAAATCCCCCAACATTACCCGGCCCGAAGAGGCGCTGGGCCGCAAGAATTAACCGGACCGAAGCTCGTTTCTTTATCCCGTCGGTCCGTTCTTCGCGCATAAGGAATTCGCCATCATGAACGCGGCCGCTGATACCTTCCCGCCGGGCGTTTCACTGCTTGTCTGCGTGTGCGGCGGAATAGCCGCGTACAAAGTATGTCACGTTGTGAGTTATTTTTCACAGCGTAACGTGGCGGTGCGCGTCGCGATGACCGCCGAAGCTGAACGGTTTGTCGGTCCGATGACCTTTGAAGCCCTGTCGGGCCGACCCGTCATAAATAATTTATGGGAAATATCCGACGCAAGTGATCCGCAGCATATAAATCTTGCGCAGCGATCCACGCTTATTCTTGTAGCGCCCGCAACAGCCAATATTCTGGCCAAGCTCTGCCATGGCATCGCCGATGACCTGGTAAGCACCGTTCTGGTAGCCGCAAGTCCGGAACGTATTGTGCTGGCCCCGGCCATGAATGAAGCCATGTGGAACAACCCGGCAACCCAGGCCAATGTCCGAATGCTTTCCGACCGCGGCATGACGTTTATAGGGCCGGACAGCGGCTGGCAGGCCTGCCGCACTGTGGGAGCGGGCCGTATGAGCGAACCGGAAACACTGATAGCGGCCTTGGCGGCGCAGCTTAAAATCTGATTCTAAGGCGACAACAACGGTCATAATTGGTGCGATGCCGCCATCCCGTTTGTCCTGTTGCGGCAAGTATGCCGCCCAATTTCAGCGGCTGGGCTAAAAATATAGCCGGACGCGATAAATGCGAATTTCCAATTTCCCACACCAATTGCGGTTCTTGTACCCACCGGCAAAAACCGGTATAATACCGGGTCTGTTTATTTGGGGCCGAAAGGTGGCCTCTGTTGAACTCAAGCGGAGAATTCGCAATGTCGCTGGATATCAGCCTTAAGGGAAAAAGTTCACTGGAGCGTCACCGCAACGTGCTTAAGCGTTCGGAACGCGTGGCCATGCTGGAAGATAATGACAAATGGACCGAGGAGAAATCCAGCGTGTTCGGACTTGTGAAAGTCGGACACCGCAAGGCCGTTGCCGCCAAGAAGGCACCCAAAGCCGCTGAAGCCGGTGCAACGGTGGCCGCTCCTGGTGCCGCTCCGGCCGCCGGTGCCGCGACCGCGGCAAAGGCTGCTGCGCCAGCCGCCAAAGGCAAGAAATAAACTAATCTGTCCGCATCTGCGGAGAACAGCACGTGTCCGCTCGAAGGGTTCAACCCGCGTCCCGGCTCTGGAGCCTTCGCACGGTGCTGGTCATTTGCGCTGTTTTCCTGGCTGGAATCTGGCTGGGGCGGCGCGAAGCGAATCCGCAGCGGCCGGCCATCAGCCTCGCCGGCGGGTCGATACAAGTCTATTTTTCTCCGGATGGTGGTGCCACCCGCAAGCTCGTGTCGCTTATTGACAGCGCCCGCAAATCCGTTGAAGTTCAGGCCTACAGTTTTACCAGTCGTCCGCTGATTCGCGCGCTTATAACCGCGCGCCGCCGTGGCGTTGCCGTGACAATTATTCTGGACCGTTCGCATGTGGAACGGAAAAATTACCGCACCCGCCACTGGCAGCGCAAAATAAGTGCGGCCCTTCAAGCCTTTTATTCAGCGGGAATTCCGACCTATATTGATGACCGATATTTGATCGCCCATAACAAAATAATGTTGATTGATGGTCAAACCATCACCACCGGCAGCTTTAATTTCAGTTATGCCGCGGCCCATTTCAATGCCGAAAATATGCTGGTTATTCATGGCGTGCCGGCTCTGTTTGCCCGCTACCAGAAAAATTTCGCCTATCATGTCCAGACCAGTCAGCTCTATAAACCGGGGCTGGTGCTGGAGCATCAGTTCCACTGGCCACGCCGCCAATAGACCGATTGCGGCCGATGCCGTCGGCTGAAACCGCCTTCTGAAAAAGCCTGAGGTTCCACCGGCGTTCCGGGCCAGTCGGCGGGCAGGCAGGCGTTTTGGGCCTGGAGCGGTTAAAGTACGCGGTATGGCTTCAAGAACCATAGAAAATTATCTTAAGCAGCTATATTTGGAGCAGCAGGAGACCGCCAACCGTTCGGTACCTCTGGGCCGCGTGGCGGCGCGGGTTGGCGTCACCGCCGGTACCGCCACAACCATGATCAAGGCAATCGCCCATTCCGGCCTGGCCCGCTATGTCAAACGGGGCGGTGTGCGATTGACCCGTCAGGGAGAGGAACTGGCCATTCTGGTCCTGCGGCGGCATCGGATTGTTGAGCTATTTCTGGTGCAAGTGCTGGGTATGGATTGGGCCGACGTGCACGAAGAAGCTGAGGAGCTTGAACATGTCATCTCTGATCGCGTGCTTGAAAAAATGGATGCATTGTTAAATCATCCGGTGGTGGACCCGCATGGCGATCCGATTCCCGACAGCAAAGGCCGACTGTGCGGCGGCCAGACAAAATTACGCCCCAATCTCGTTGCCAGCGAGCCGGGTCGATCGGTGCGTGTGGCGCGTGTGCTGGATCAGAGCCGAAGCTTTTTAACCTTCGCCCGCCGGCATGGTCTGGCTCCCGGCGCATCGATTACGGTCATTGGCGTGGACGCTCAGGCCCAGGCGGTGGTGGTGGAGTCCGCCGGATTTCCCGCGGTAACACTAAGCTTCACCGCGGCGGCGAAATTTGAACTTGTGTAACGGCTGCGGTGCGGCGGCCTGATTTTCCACCGAATAACAAAGGAGCCGACATGGAACGTGAAGTTGGATTCATTGGTCTTGGCCGCATGGGCTCGCCCATGGTGGAAAACCTGATCAAGGCGGGAATTCGCGTGCGCGTGTTCAATCGGTCAAAAGATAAAGCGGCCAAGTCCGGTCTGGCAGGTGCCCTGGTTTGCAATTCCGCTTCGGATGCGATTATTCCCGGCGGTGTGGTATTCACCATGCTGGCCGATGATGCCGCTCTGCAACAGGCCTTTACGCCGGAATGTGTCGCACGCCTTGGCCCCGGCGGGCTGCACATTTCCATGAGCACAGTTTCCCCGGCGACCGCGGCGGCCATGGCCAGGATGCACCAGGCCGTCGGTGCCCTTTATGTCGCTTCGCCGGTGTTCGGCGGCCCGGAACAGACCGCCGCGGCGCAATTATGGATTTGCATGTCCGGTGATCCCGCAGCCAAAGCCCGGGCGCGGCCACTGCTGGAAAAGCTTGGTCGGGATGTGGAAGATATGGGTGAAGACCCGGCCGCGGCGAATGTCGTCAAACTGTGCGGAAATTTTCTGATTGCCGCCGCCACCGAAGCGCTTTCCGAAGCGTTTACCGTGGCGGAAAAGCAAGGGGTTGACCTGACCGCTATGAACCGGCTTTTATGCGAAAAGCTTTTCGGTGGTGCGGTGTATCCGCGTTATGGTTCGCGCGTGCTTTCACGCCGGCATTTGCCGGCCGGGTTTCAACTGCTGCTTGGCCTGAAAGATATGCGCCTGACGCGCGGCATGGCGGATAGTGCCCGGGTTCCTATGCCGTTGGCGGATATCGTATTCAGCCGACTGCTTAGCCAGGCTGCCAAAGGGCGCGGCGACGAGCACTGGACAGGGCTGGCCAGCGGCGCGCGTGAAGATGCCGGCCTGCCGGCGTAGGGTCACCACCTGATCCGGTTTACGGCGGATTTAAACCGTCAAACAAATTCACTTGCAAAGCCTATTTATTTTTAAACCATTTCGCTTAAATAGCGAACCGCACAGGGCACATCCATATCCGATACATCCACCACCACATCCGCAAGGGATGCGTAAAGCGGGGCGCGGTCCGCCAGAAGTCGGCGGACTTCATCCAGCCCGCCGCGGGCTGTTAAATTGGGCCGCGTTGCCGCGGTTTGACTGTCGGCCTGTATGCGGGCAAACAGCACCTCGGCCGGGGCCGAAAGCCACACCACGCGGGCGTTGCGCTTCAGCATGGTCACGTTCTCACGACGAAGCACCGCGCCGCCACCGGCGGAAATGACCATATCATCGCGTGCCGCGGCTTCCTGTACGGCTGCGGTTTCCAGATCGCGAAAGCCGCTTTCCCCCACCAGTTCAAACAATTCGCGAATGCTTTTGCCCGACCGGCTGACCACCAGTTCGTCGGTATCCACAAAGCCGAGTCCCAGCCGCGCCGCCAGACCCCGACCAATCGTGGACTTTCCGGAACCGCGATACCCAATCAATACAATATTCATCAGCCTGTAACCAGCAAAAAATCGGCAATCAAATGGTGG
>JAJZEY010000148.1 GCA_021805585.1 Planctomycetota bacterium | reverse complement strand
GGAAGGAACGGCCCACCAGTCGTTAGGTCATGGGCTTTGCACCCCCCTATCGGATTTTACGCTTAACCCGCTTGACCAAACTTTGGTAATCAACGACAATGTTCCACGTGGAACATTCGCATGCGCAATTCCACAACGCCGACAAATGCGGTGCAATGGAATTAATTGGCTCACGGAGGTGCCTGTTATGTCTGGAAACAATAAGCCACGCCTTGGCCGCGGGCTGAATGCTTTGCTCAACAATCGGCCGGCGTCCAAACACACGCCCAACCAACACGATGCGGCCACAATGACCGTTGATGAAGTCTTGGCTGGGCCATCCAATGCCACAGCCCCCCTCGCAACCATTTTGCCGGGAGTCCGGATACAGGACATTGCGTTAGACCTGATTGATCCAAGTCCAGATCAGCCCCGGGCCTCCATGGACCCTGCGGCACTGCGCGATTTGGCTAACTCCATTCGGGCCCATGGCGTTCTGCAGCCAGTGCTACTTAAGCCCGTCGGCGATCGATACCAATTGCTTGCGGGCCATCGACGAACACAGGCCGCCAAAATCGCCGGTCGCGATAGCATTCCAGCCTTGGTGCGGACCGATTCAACCAGCGAATCGCAAATTGAATGGGCGCTAATTGAAAATATCCAGCGGCAAGACTTAAACGCCATCGAACGCGCTAAGGCCTATCGTGTTTACGTGGACCGCTTTGAATTTACCCATCAGCAGGCCGCCCAGCGCCTTGGCGAAGACCGGGCTACAATATCTAACTACTTAAGATTGCTTGACTTACAACCAGAAACGCAGCAACTTGTGGCGGGGGGGTTATTGTCCGCGGGGCACGCCAAAGTACTGGCTGGCATTGAAGATGCCGGTTGGCAGGTAAAACTCGCCAATTTGGCCGCCACCGACGGATTAAGCGTCCGCAAGCTTGAACAGCTTGCCCAGGCCGGTTCGCCGGAATCGGTGACCGTTATTGGCGGCGAAGCAGGGGGGAAAAAGGTCAAAAGCCCGCACATCATAGAAATGGAACAGGAGTTGTCGCGCAAGCTGGGCACCAAATTACGTATTACCCCGGCCCGTCGCAAGGGTGCGGGCAAAATCATCATTCAGTATTTTTCCCTGGATGACTTTGACCGCATAGCGGAAAAATTATCAGGTTGATATGACTACATATAAAGATAAATCAAGATCGGGCGGTGGGGGAGATGGCCGCGTCCCGCACTCCGACGCCCCTGTGCCCGAGGGGGTCGCACACCAGCCGCCGGCGTCAGCCGCACCGCACCATACGCAACCCCCGGTTGCCGGCCGCACCGTCATGGACTGGCTTGTGGCCGAGTATCCGAACGCGAAAAAGGGGACCCTGCGTAAATTAATTGAGAATCATGCCGTGATGCTTAACGGCCGCGCCGTGCGGTCGCTTAAACAGCCGCTGACACCGGCGGACAAGCCTGTCGTAGGCGACAGCAACCGGCGCCAGGCACCGTTCCGCGGTGGACTTAAAATTTTATATCAGGATGCGGATATCCTGATTATCCGCAAACCCGCCGGGCTGCTGACTTCCACGACGGAAGACGAACCGCGCCCGACCGTGCTGGGACTTCTGCAGGAACGCATGGCGCGAAAGAATCAGAAAATGTCGGTTCACCTGGTGCATCGGCTGGACCGGGACGCTTCGGGTCTGCTGGTGCTGGCCCGCGGCATTCGCCCGCTGGCCAATCTTAAAATGCAGTTCCGCCGCCACACCATCACGCGCGAATATGAACTGGTTGTGCACGGTGTGCCGCAGCCCGGAAAGGGACGCCTGGAACATCGGCTGCTGGAAACGCCGGCGGCACGCATGGTCGTCTGCGGTCCGGAAGAAGGAAAACCGGCGATTCTGGATTATGAAGTTCTGCAATCCCATGGCGGGCTGTCGCTTGTCCGATGTCAACTGTTCACCGGGCGCAAACATCAGATCCGTGTGCAATTTGCCGCCATCGGCCATCGGCTTGTGGGCGACCCGGTGTATGGCACGCCCGCCGGCCGAAAGGGGGGTGAAGGACGCCTGGCCTTGCACGCCGTGCGGTTGGGGCTGAATCACCCGCGCAGCGGAAAACCGGTGAATTTTACCAGCCCGCTTCCGGACGCCATTGTGGCACAGTTCAAAACCGCCGGCCGACCGGCATAAACCAGTCGCAATTGTCCTTGTGTCGGTTATTTGCCGGCAATAATCGTCAGATTGCGCTGCGCCGCAGGCGGCCCCCGCCAACCGCATGAGCCGCTTCGCCGATTTTTTCACGAATATGATATTTACCGGTTTATACCAATTTATACCATACTATTTCTTGACCTGGAATAATTAGGAATATTTTGGTATACTTTTAAAAATGGATGAGATTACCAACCCATTTTCACCCGGTGCCGGCTCGCGTCCTCCAGCTTTGGCGGGCCGCGAAGAAATCCTGCATCAGGCCCACATTCTTCTGGAGCGCGCTAAACAGGGGCGGCCGGAAAAGAGCATCTTATTAACCGGCCTGCGGGGCGTGGGGAAAACGGTCCTTTTAAATGTCATTGAACGCATGGCTGCGAACACAGGCTATCACACGCTTGCCATTGAGGGTCGGGAAGACCAAGCCTTGGCACCGTTGATAGCGCAATATCTGCGGAAGGTTCTTATAGCGCTTTATCCGGCACCGGGGGTCGGAGAAAAAACCAGACAAGCCTTGGCAGTGCTGGGCAGTTTCATTTCAACTTTCAGCGTCAGCGTAGGTGAGGTGGGTCTCAAAATGGATATCGCTGCCGCGCGTGGCCGTGCGGACAGCGGCAATCTGGAAATTGACCTGCAGGAATTGCTGGTCGCCGCTGCGGAAGCCGCCGCCGAGCACCGCCGTGCCATCGCCATATTTATTGATGAAGTACAATATTTCAGTGCTTCGGAACTTAGCGCCATTCTCGCCGCCATGCATAAGATTCAGCAGTTGGAACTTCCGCTGGTGCTGGTTGGCGCGGGCTTGCCGACGCTGCCCGCCATGGCCGGCGACGCCAAATCCTACGCCGAGCGGCTGATAAGCTTTCCGGAAATCGGCCCGCTTTCCATAAAGGATACTGCCAAAGCCCTGCGCGAGCCTGCGTTAGCCGCGGGTATTGCATTTGACGATCTTTCATTGGTGGAAATTTTTAAGTTAACATCCGGGTATCCATATTTTGTGCAGGAATGGGGGTCTGAAGCCTGGGTGCAGGCTGTCAACAGCCCCATTTCCCTGAATGTCATTGAACGGTGTACCCCGCGGGTCATCGCACGACTGGATCGCAATTTCTTCCGTGTTCGCTATGACCGCCTCACGCCCGGAGAAAAGAATTTCCTGCGGGCCATGGCGGAATGCCGCAGTTTGCCGATACGCACCGGCGATCTGGCCGAACGGCTGAAAGTAAGGATTTCTACGTTAGGCCCTTTGCGTTCAAAGCTGATAAAAAAAGGGATGATTTACAGTCCTGCGCATGGCGAGTTGGCGTACAGCGTTCCCCTGTTCGGCGATTTTATGAAACGTGCCATGCCTAATCCTCCATATAGCGAGGCCTGAAAATAGTGCTATTTTCCAACAGGGTATCTGTCAAACGTCCTTGCTATATTTTCAGGGAGTGGAAAATTTCGGGCTGTTGTGCCCCAAGCGCTAACCGATTATGGAAATGCCTCATCGCGTTCGCCCGGACAACGCACTTCCTTCACAGGCCTGTGGGCGATCCGGACGCCATTGTGGCACAGTTCAAAACCGCCGGCCGACCGGCATAAACCAGTCGCAATTGTCCTTGTGTCGGTTATTTGCCGGCAATAATCGTCAGATTGCGCTGCGCCGCATCCACCCATTGCGGATCGTTTGAGGCGGCTTGAAAACAGCGCCGCGCGGCGTCCATTTTTCCCAGATGTGCATAACAAATGATCTAGTCCACCTGTGTCTGGCCGCCAAGAATGCCGCTATCAAAAGATGGCGTTGGTTCACAGGTTCCATCGGCGGCCATCCGCAGAATTTCTTCCAATGTCCCGGCGGCTTCGGCAATACGCCCCTGTTTAAATTGCCAATTCGCCCTGCGCCAAAGCAGGGGCGGCCAACGGGGAAACCAGCGCGCCGCAATCCGATGCAAAATTTCCAGCGGCAGGCCTGAATCAAATTCCCCTCTGCTTTGCCGCACCAGAATTGAATCCAGCAAGGGTCTGACCATCGGTTCGGACGGGGGAGCGGCCTGCTGTGCCAACGGAAGCACCTGTTCCCAGGCCTGTAAAAGATACGCTGCGCCGCGGGCGTCGCCCGTTTTCAGCAGCGCCTGGGAAAGCCGAATCTGATAGAACAATTGCCCGGGCCGATCCGCCAGTTCCATTTCCATCAGGTGAATGTTGCGCCGCAGTTTGTCCGGCTCGTCGGGCGCGTTGTAACCATCATGAAAAATCCGTATGTTCGCCCGCCCAAGTTCCAGGCCCAGGCGGGCCGCGGTTGCTTCCAGCGGCGGCGAAAAATGTTCATGTACCCGGCCCGCCAGGCGCAGGTCCGCGTCGGCGCGAAAAATTCGCGGCAGGGGGGTTGGACTGAATTTTGGCAGGCCTTGCGCCCCGGAAACGTCGTGTAGATCACACAACCATGAAAGAACATTTTGGTTCGCCAGGCATTGGCCAAATGTTGCCGACGAATTGGCATCCAACCATTCGTCCGCGTCCAGCCAGAGAATCCAATCTCCGGACGCTTGGGCGAACGTGGCATGGCGCGCCGCGGAAAAATCTTCCCGCCAGGGAAATTCAAAAATATTCAATTCCCGCACACGGTCAACGTGTTGCAAAGCGGCCAGGCCGGCGGTGGCGGCGATGACAATTTCATCCACGATTCCGGAAACAGACGCCAAGGCGCGCGGCAATTGTCCTGCGTCCCGACCCACAATCATGCAAACCGATAACCGCATAAGTCCGGAGCATCCTCAAATGAATCGGTGCGTCCATCAATGAACAT
>JAJZEY010000251.1 GCA_021805585.1 Planctomycetota bacterium | reverse complement strand
GTCAGCGGCCGCGCCAACGGAGAGTCGAAAATGGCCGAGCTCCGGTCAAGAATTTTGAAAACACGGTGCGCACCGGCCACCGAACCCTGAATGGATGATACGGTATAGGACAGTGTTTCCAGCGGCTTGAAAAGCAGGGCGGTATACCCGGCCAGCAGGACGACATCGCCCGGTGTCAATTGGCCATGAATGACGCGCTCCGCCGCCAGCCAGATGACCGTCGCGGTTCCCGCCGCAAGCAGCAGTGCCACGCCGCTTTGTGAAGCGGTTTGCAGCACCGTCAGTCGCAGGCTCGCCAGCAGGCTGCGGCGGGCATCATGTGCGAAATGGCCCGCTTCATGTGCTTCCCCGCCGAACGCCTGCACCGCCCGAATACCCGTCAGGGTCTGCTGGACGCGGGTGCTGACCAGGCTTTCATTTTCATGCACGCGGGTGGCAAAATCGGTGGTCGGCTTTTCCAGCCGCCGTACCATTAACAGGAGCAGCAGTCCGACAATCAGGGCCACAAAGCCGATGCTCCAATCCTGGCTGACCATCACCACTGAAATACCCGCCAGAGTGACCGCCGCCGATACGCCGGGCACCAGCCCTTCATTAAAAAGGCTTTGAACCGAATAGGTATCCCACGTGACGCGGTAAAGCGAATCGCCCACGGTGGTCGCATCGTGAAAGCCAAGTTCCATACGTTGAATATGTTCAAATACGCGGCAGCGCAGTTTGAACACCATGCGCAGGCCCGCGGAAATCAGCATCCACGTGCTTAATACGCTGATTCCCGCCGCCAGAAGGCTGATCAGCACCAGTGCGATACACAGAACCGTAATCAATCCGGATTTTCCGGTACCGATGGGAATAATTGCCGCTACAAAATGTTGTGCGCGCGACAAAAATTCCGGCGGGGCGGCTTTTGATGTCACGCAGTCAATAATGAATTTCATCGGCCATGGCTGAAGCAGTCCCACCAGCGAACCGCATAACATCAGGCCCATGCCGGTAAGCGTGCCGGTTCGCTCGCCGGGCAGGCACATTTTCAGAAGTCGGGCCGCGGTCACCAGAGATCCGGCGCGACGCGGACCATCCGTAACCGGGCTGCCGACCGGTGAAGAATCTTCCGCTGGGGCATTCATCGGCTGCTCCTGACTTCACATTCTCCGTGGCGCTGGCGGCCGACAAACATGAAGATCATGGACAGGGCGCCGCCGGCATCCATACTTCCGCGCAGCATCATCAGTGCGGCAAGAATAAGCATGGGAATCGCACCGGGCCAGCCTTTGGCGAAAAGATCAAACAGGCCCAGCACCGCTAAAACGCAGACAATCGCCAGATAAAGCTGCGGAAACACCGGCCAGGTTCGCAGGCGAACGAGTTGCTTGCCGGAACCATGTTCTTCAATGGCCATACGCAGACGAATCGAACCGAACACGCCGCTGCGCAGCGAAAGGTCCCAGCGGTCAAAATCGCCACCGCGCTGCACGCAAAGGCCTTCGGTCTTCAGATAGGCTTCAATTTCCGTCAGCCGGTCATCCGTGCTTCGCCAACGTTCAGACCAGATTGCGAATTCGCGCGGTATCGGAATGTCCAGGCCGCGCGGAAATCGCATGCGCCACGGGTTTAATCCGCGGGAAAGCCGACCACTTAAGCGGGCGACCGGTTGAATCAGATAACACCACATCGTCAGCAGGCGAAGTTTAAACAGTTCGCCGCCGGTCCGGGGGATTTCGCTGAACGGACTGTACATTGCGCCGATCACCGCCTGGGTAACCGTGGCCCCGGCGGCGGCCAGCAGCATCAGCCCCAGGAAAATCGGATGCCAGTAAAAGCCGGCCATGAATATGACACTAAGCGCCAATACCGCCAGATACCATTCCGGCATCATGGCCAGAGACATCAGAACACCGGGGTTCCCATGATAAACAGATTGAAACAGCGCGCTGCCCCAGGAGCCATGGTAAATTCGCCGCCGGCCCCAGTTCAGAAATTGCCAGATTCCGCGTCCGTACAGGCGACCATGCCAGGCGATATGCCCCATGCCGTTGTATTTTTCCGGCCATTTTCGCTCCAGCATTGCCTCGGCTTTGCCGTAATTGAGCTGTTGCCGCCAATAAGCCCGAATGGAATTGCGGCGCTTATGCCACACCACCGCGCCGGGGCTGAAGCCGAGTTTGCCGCCGCGTTCCTGCAGGCGCCAGCATGCGTCCACATCGTCGCCGGCTATGCGGAAGGTTTCATCAAAACCGTTGACCGCGCGCAGTGCCTTGATCAGGAAGGCCATGTTGCAACCGGGAATGTGCTCAGCTTCCGTATCGGTCAGCAGCACGTGCAACGGTCCGCCGGGAGAATGGGCCACCGCGTCTGCCGCCGCACCGTCGCCGGCGGGTGCGATATTCGGACCGCCGACGCCGACAAATTTTCCGCGGCGGAATGTTTCCACAATAAAATGCAGCCAGTATGGTTCCGGCGAGGCGTCATCATCCAGATAGGCGATAATATCGCCTTGTGCGGCGGCCAGTCCAATGTTCCGGGCATGACTTAAGCCGTGGTTGGTGGTTTGAATCAGGCGAACCGGATAGTCGCGGGCTATTGCAGCAACCGAATCGCGCGATCCGTCGTCCACCACAATAACTTCAAAATCCGGATAGCGAAGTTTCTCTACGCCATCCAGACAGAAACGCATCGTTCGTGAACCGTTGTAGGTGCAGATAACCAGAGATATTTTAGGCCATTTGACTTCCGGGCCAAAGGGAATTTTCCCGAAGGCGTCGGCCACCACCGGCAGTGCCGGCTTGGGTTTGCGGTCGCGCGTGGTAAGGCCGAACGCCCAGCCGGATATTTCTTCTCCGCCGCGAAACCATTCATCCGTCCAGGAAAAAATAATGGCTCCCGCGCAGCCGCCGCGAAAAACCACGCGTATCTGCCAGGCCAGAATCGCGGCCTGTTCATGTTCGCCGCGGCTCAGGGAATCCAGGCCTATTTCAGCCAGCAGAAGCGGTTTGTCTCCGGCAATGTTATGCAACCGACTGATATACCGCGATAGCTTTTCCCGTGTTTCCAGGTACACATTGAAGCCCAGAAAATCCAGAAATGGAAGATACAGATATTCAGTCGTCGGATAATTGACATACGTTACCAGCGCCCAGGGATCTTCCTGGCGGACAACCGCGTAAAGCCGATGTAGAAATGCTTCCACACGTCGGTGGCCATACCAGCGGACAATTGGCGCGGGAATTTCATTTCCTATTGCAAAGCCAAGGATCGCCGGGTGCCCGGCACAGGCGCGTACCCCCAGCCGAACCTTGCCTAGAATTTTTTCCCGCGTTTCCGGCGAATCCAGAAAGGCCAGATGTTCTTCCCACGGCAGGCCGACCAGCACAAACAGTTGATTGCGTTTGGCGATATCCAGCAGCCAGCGCGGTGGAACCGTATACACGCGCACGGTGTTGATACCGTTGGCGGCCATCAGGGCAAAATCCCGTTCCACCTCCACCGGGGAATGATATTCACTGCTGTCCGCTTCCGGACAAAACGGGCCATACGTGGTGCCGCGCACCAGAAACGGCTCGTCGCCAAGGTAAAAAAACTTGCCCCTGGCCACAACGCGATGCGGCTTGACCGCGGGCTTTTGCGTGTCTGGTTCCGTAAGAAGAAGGTTGTTGGAAACTTGCGCCATTCGTATTCTTTCACGAAGAACCGCTTTTCGGCCATGCTCCGCCGGCGGCTTCCGTAGTGGGTTAAAACATCGTGCCGCAAAGCGACGGAATCAGTCTTTTTTCAGCTTTTCCTGTTTGGTCGGCGGATTCAAAAGGTCGCCGCCAATCTGCCACAGCGCGGTTAAAATACAGACCGAATATAAGCACCAGAAAAGCCATCCAGGCAATGCCGAGTTCAAACACAACGCACCCAATAGCGAAATAAGCCACCCCGCCAGGTTCCATTCTACCGTGCAGAGTGCCAGCGGGAAAATGGCCATGCTCGTCATCGCGCCCGGTGCGCACAATGCCGCGATCACCGCAAGATTTCCCCACAATCGCGAATGCGGCTTTCCCGCCGCCAGACTCCCGACCAGCAGCATGTACATGATCAGCGCCAGCACCCCTGCGGACCAGCCATACCCGTGGGTCAAGCGGCCCAGCACAAGCGGATGAAACACAAACAGCGCCAGCCACCACGGACTCGCCGACCGCTGCACAAGCAGCATGGCCATTCCCGCCGCCGCGACCATGGTCAGTGTGCCGGTGACAATATTACCCGCTTCGGGATGCAATAACATGGCGGCGGTAGACAGCACCACGTTAGCGGCCAAAAGAAGGGTGACACTCGGTGCAGCCGCAATACGAATCGCGCCGCGCGGGGTGGATAGAATCAGCCACGCTATCAGCGTTAACCCGCAGAATTGCACCGGTGTCAACAGGGCATACCAGCCCTGATTACCCATCACAACCAGTGCCGCGGCGAAAATCATGACCGTTAGAATCAGGACAATCCAGATCAGCAGCCGCCGGACGGCGCTGCCGCGGGAAGTTTGGGTTTGTTCCAATGCAGGTGTCAGAAATATTTCTCCGGAAAGACCGGTATTCAGACAGCCGGACTGGCCTGGCCACGCGCAGGCCGCCAGACCCGTTGCCCTGCGCACGGTTGCATCCGTTGACGCGGAACATAAAACACAATTTTCCCGGTCTGGTGTTTTAAAAGGCTCTGAATGCTTCGCCGGGTGCCCTCAGGCGTGAGTCACCTGCGGAACCGCCGCACCGCCATTCGGACTGTGTGCCGCATGGGCGCTGTGGGAACTGTGCGCCTTTGGTGCCAGAATCAGAATCATGCGCTTGCCTTCCAGTTTCGGCTCACGTTCCACCTTGGCTACCGGATCAAGTTCAGCCTTAAAGTGTTCAAGAATCTGCCGACCAAGTCCGACGTGGGCCATCTCGCGGCCGCGGAACATCAGGTTGAATTGCACCTTGTGGCCGGCGTCCAGAAATT
>JAJZEY010000357.1 GCA_021805585.1 Planctomycetota bacterium | reverse complement strand
CTTCTGGCGCGGCTGGCTGAACAGCGCGGCGTGCATGGGGTTATTGTCGGCCGCTGTACCCGGCTTGCTTTGGACAGTGGTCAGGTGGATGCGGCGGCGGCTGGAAGACTGATGTATCTGGCGCTTTCACCGGCCAACGCGACGGATTATTCAGCAGCGTGGATAGAGGGATTTATGCGCGGCAGCGGCCTGGTGCCGCTGCATGATGACCGCATATTCCGGCTTATGGATGATTGGATAGTGCAGCTTGACAGCGAGAATTTTTCACGCGCCTTGCCCCTGTTGCGCCGCACCTTTTCGCATTTCACTCCCGCTGAACGCGGTCATTTGGCCAACCGGGTGAAATCCGAATCGGCTCTCGTCGGGGTGGACACGGACCAACTGATGGAAATAAATCATACCCGTGCCGCCGGTGTCGTCGGTATTCTGGAATTGATTCTCGGCGGAAAATACAAGGAGGCGTTCGCATGAGCGGTATTCAAGAGCGCATGCGGCGGTGGCGATTGATTTTGGGAGAGGCCGCCGGTTTCCCGCTGGCCGGTGTGGATTTGGGAATGGATTCGGTATTGGAAGCCCTTTACGACGCGCCGGATCGGGGCGGTGGTCTTGGACCCAGTTGCCCCAATGTCGCCCGCTGGCTGGGTGATATTCGCAAATATTTTCCCGCCGGCGTGGTGCGCGTGATTCAGGCCGACGCGATGGAGCGGTTAAATCTGCGGCAGATGCTGTTGGAACCTGAGACGCTTCAGGCCCTGGTGCCGGATGTGAATCTTGTCGCCACGCTGGTAAGTTTAAAAAATGTGATTCCGGCACGTACCCGTGATACGGCGCGTCTGGTCGTGCGCAGGGTGTGCGATGACCTGGAACGCCGAATAGCCAATCAAATGCTCCAAGCCGTGATGGGCAGTCTGAACCGGGCCGCACGCAACCGGCGCCCGCGGATTTCGGAAATTGACTGGGACCGCACAATTCGCGCCAATCTCCGCCACTATCAGCCCGCATATCGCACCATTATTCCGGTGAATCGCATCGGCCATGGCAGGAAGCGCAGGTCGTTAAAGGAAATTATTTTATGTGTTGATCAAAGCGGTTCCATGGCGGCTTCGGTCGTTTATTCCAGCATTTTCGCCGCGGTTCTGGCAACGCTTCAGGCTGTGCAGACGCACTTTGTTGTGTTTGACACAAATGTCGTGGACTTAACGGATCAATTGGCGGATCCCGTGGAGGTGCTGTTTGGCACACAACTTGGTGGCGGAACCGATATCAACAAGGCGCTGGCATATTGCCAATCGCTGGTCCGCGCACCGGATGAAACGGTTCTGGTGTTGATAAGCGATTTACATGAAGGTGGAATTACCAAAGAAATGATGCGCCGCGCCAAAGCCATCACCGAATCCGGGGTGACGATGGTGGCCCTGCTGGCTCTTAGCGATGCAGGCACGCCGGCCTACCATCATCAAAACGCCACCGCTCTGGCCAGTCTCGGAGTGCCCTCTTTTGCCTGCACGCCGGACGCTTTTCCCCAATTAATGGCGACCGCTCTTCAGCGGCAGGACATCGGCGAATGGGCGGCACGCCAGGGCTTTGTGATATCCCGCCCGAATGCGGATTTGGAAACCGTGCCGGAATAAGCACTGGAAGTTTTGTGGCCGGATGGAATTTGGAATTATTTACCGGGCCAACCGGGTTAGCTGTTGTTGAAACATCGCCGACAATGCGTTGTGTTATAAAAGCGATGGAGCTGGCCAGACACGATTATCAACCTGGGTTGCACTGGCCATTCGGACACCGGTAAACTGAATTGACTCGTCCGTAACGCCATGCGGTTCCGAAATAATCCGCAAGCCGCAGCGTTATTACAGATGGTCGAAAGTCAATGAGGCCACCATTCCGATTCCATTTTGGAATAAGAGTCAATATCAGCAGGTTTTCAACAGAATAGGGCCGCCGAATGATCTCGCAAGAACTGGATTTTCTCCGCATGTTGTGGCGGCGCTTTGTGGGCACCGACTTTTCGTCCGAAGTGTTCTTGCAATTGGTTCGTAAATCCGGCGGCCAGGATATTTCCGATATTTCCCACGACCAGTTGAACGATCTTCTGGAGGGTCGTTTCACTGGTGATTTTGCCAAAGTCCGTTTCACTTTTTCCGAGATGCTCAGCTCGGGAGCCAGTGAAGCAAGCGGAGCGCTGATTGTCGTCTGGGTTTTCGCGGTTTTGATGCTTGCCGATGCGATGGCCGCGGTAAACTGGGATACCAGTATGGAATTTAATATCTTTATAGACGGCTTTCTTAAGCTTCGTAAACATTTTACGACGGAAGAATGGCTGTTTATCTTTTCCCGATTTCTCGGATCAGAACATGGCTTGCCGCCGCCGACCATGGATTTATACATTGCTGACCTGGATAAACGTGCGGCGGAAATGGCCGCAATAATAAGCTCCGGCGAATATGAAAAGTTAAGCTTCTGGACGTATTTGTCAGAGGATACACAAAAGACACTTCTGGCGATGCGCGATGCCTTAAACGCCGGGAATGGCGATACGTATTTTAAGTTAGCAGCCAAAGGAATTATTCCATGATTTATCCGGAAAGCAGATTACCGACGACTTTCAAATGCGCTCGTTCACAACAAGTTGAGTTGCATCGGCGGCATTTTCTTGCGCAAATGATGGCCTCCGGGGTGCTGGTGGCCATGCGGCCTTCGTCGGCAATTGCCCGGCCAACGACCGGCGGGTCCCAGCGCGCGCCGCGGATCGTTAATATTTACAACTTCGTCCGCAATTCCGACCCGCGGCTGGCGAATTCCGAGCGGATTCTGTTTAATGCCACGGAACATCAGCTTAAATTACTGCGGCAACTGAAATTGCCGTGTACCTTCGCGCTGCAATACGACGCTTTAATAAATCCACGATACCAGAAGCTTTTCAAGCAGCATGCCACCGCCGCTATGGAAATTGCCGCATGGTGGGAAATTCCGCGCCCGCTGGTGCTCAAGGCCGGATTGAAATGGCGGGGGCCTGCTTCCGCGGCATGGAGTTCCCATGTCAAATACGATTTCTCCATTGGCTATACGCCCACCGAACGCGTAATGCTGGCGGATGTGTATATGGCGGATTTCAAGCGGATATTCGGAAGGTATCCGGCTACGGCAGGATCCTGGTATATAGACGAAGTCACCCTGGCGCACCTCGCTGGACGTTATGGCATTGTGGCCTCATGCAATTGCAAGGATCAGGCCCAAACCGACGGCTATACACTGTGGGGCGGGTATTGGAATCAGGCCTATTATCCAAGCCGCCTTAACGCATGGATGCCCGCGCAGAATCGCGATGCCCAGATCAACATTCCTGTTTTTCGCATGTTGGGATCCGATCCGATTTATCAATATCAGTCTGATCTTGGCGGCAATGGCCAAGGCGTCATTACTTTGGAATCCGTTTATTCACCGGGCGGCCGATCTCCGCAATGGGTGGACTGGTATTTGAATATTCTTGCCCGAGAGCCTTGTCTGGCGTTTGCATACGGGCAAGCCGGACAGGAGAATTCATTCGGGTGGAATGCCATGAAACAGGGAATCGAACTGCAATTCCCCCTTTTTTCAAAACTGGCCCGTGCCGGTGAAATTCAGATTGAAACGCTGGAACAGAGCGGGCGATGGTTTCGCGATTCATTCAAAGTGACTCCGGCCACCTGTGTGGTGGCGATGAAGGATTGGCGGCACCAGGGGCGTAAAACCGTCTGGTATAATTCGCGGTTCTTTCGGACAAATCTTTACTGGCATGGTGCCAACTTTGTAATCCGCGATATTCATTTGTTTAATGAAAATGTAATCTCCCCCTATCATCGGAAAGCCGCCCGGACAAACGATATGGCCGTCTATACATTGCCAATTATGGATGGCTTCAGTTGGAGATATTCCGGAAGCAATAAAACTTCGGCCGGAATCAGGCTGGTCGGGTTGGATGCCAAGGGTGTGCGCGCGGCGTTGAAGATGGCGGGACAGCCCAAAGTTGTGCCAATAAATAAAAAGGATCTGCGCATCGAATTTTCGCTGGAAAATGGGGCCACCATGGAACTGGTATGTCAAGAGGATCAATTAACCTTCCGATTGCATTCTCGCTCGGGCAATGCATTCCATTGGGCTTTGGAAATGCTGTGGAATGCCTCCAGAGCCACCGGCATTGGCAAGCTGGACAAGCGGCGACTTGCGTATGCAAATCAGGGTGTGGATTATGCGCTGATGTTGGACAAAGGCCTGTTTTACCGCCCTTCCGCCACCCAGCCCGCCATCCTGTTGTTGCCGCAAAATGATGAGATTGTAATGGCTCTGAAATCACAGGTAACGCGGCATCGCACCTGATACGGCCCAAGCGCATGGAACAATTGTGCGCATCGCATGCCTATATCTTGCGTCGCCTCCCGCACCAGCGTCGGCCATGCCGATCCCTTCCGGAAAAAATTACAACATCGGCTGCGGTGTTGTTCACGTGGCGAAAACCGGTCGGGTGAGGTTACAATGCCACACATGAATGGTTTGCGCAAAAATATGACCGGTTCAGTATCGCTGCTTGCGGCACTTCTTCTGACGCTTGTTTCAACCGGGTGTCATACCAGCATTACGCCCCTTCAGCCCGCCCTTATCGGGCCGCCTTGGGCGTTGCCTATGTCCAAAACCTCCCTGGCCGCCGGGACGCGGCCGGCGGCGGGCACCTCAACGATCCCCGCCGCGGCTGGCGCGACACGGAAAGCAACGCCAGGCAACAGGCCACGGGCCGGTACCGACACCCGCTGGTTCGCCAATTTCCGCAATGGCAGCACCCGAACCATTCATATCGCCCGGTATCAGCATATCTGGCGACAAAGTGTGCGCCTGATTCGCCGCCTGGGTTACAACATAAACTGGCAGGACCACCGCCTGGGAATTATCTCCACCGATCCGCGCCTGGCTCCGGAAGTATTGCAGTGGTGGCGGCCGGACACAACC
>JAJZEY010000520.1 GCA_021805585.1 Planctomycetota bacterium | reverse complement strand
AATTCCGGAGGCGTGGCCCCGGTTTCCGCCGCATGTTTGCGGTAGTTAAGTCCAATACAGAGAATCGCCGCAGGAACAATGGGTGCCAGCAGTTTGGCGATTGCCATTTTCTGCCGGGTGACCGTGTGGTTGCCCAGAATATCGCCTTCTATGCGAAACGCGGTGCCATCCGCCTGCAGATCTCCAAAATGCATATGACCAAAAGAATCTAAAAAACGCACGATTTTCATGATCACTCCGTCAATTCAGCATTGCGTGCGACACCCGCCGCGACAAGGTGATTATAACCATCGCCAGGGGTTGCGTCAGGGCAGCGGGGCGGCCTGGTGGCGCGTGGGAGTGCCCGTTTTTATGGGATGGTCGTTAAGCGGCGATTCAGCGATAATTTTGCGTTTGCCAGTCGCTCTACTTTCACCTGCTCCGCTATCAACTGATCGGCGTTGCGGCGGCAACGCCGGGGGGACATTGTGGCCGTCGCACTTGTCGGCCGATACGCCCGACCCCAAATGACTGTGCGTAAAATGCCTGCCACCCGGTTGCTTGGGGTACACCATGCCGCCAAGACTGTTTCAACAGGCCGCCACAACCGGGCAAGCCGCGCGGCTATACTGGTGCATGGCAAATAGAGCTTCCCATGCGCGATCACCCTTATGGCGAAAGATCGCACGGCTGCTGACCGGCCTGTTTTTTATTCTTGCCGGGTTGAATCATTTCCGGGAACCGGCGCTGTACGTCACAATTATTCCGCCGCATTTTCCTGATCCATCCCTGCTGGTGGTAATCAGTGGGGTGGCCGAAATTGTTGGGGGAGCCGGTTTGCTGGTGCCCATCCTTCGCCGCACCGCAGCCTTGGGCCTGATCGCGCTGCTGATTGCGGTCTTTCCCGCCAACATTTATATGGCCCTGCATCCGCACGTTTTGGGAAGTTTTCACATTCCGGCATGGTTGCTCTGGCTGCGGTTGCCTTTCCAGGTCATTCTGATCGCATGGATCTGGTGGATTGCCCTGGTGCGCCAAAACAAAAAGGCGCGGCCGGCAAAAGGTTTTATGCCGCGTTTGGGCCCTGCCGCCGACGCAACCGGCGGCACCCGGCTATAATTCATATTGGATCAGAATCGACCGCGTTTGCGATTTAACGGGCATTGGGAAACCAGAGCGACACATGACAGCAGGACACACGGCTTTAAAAGTTGAAAGTGAATTCAATCCCGCCGGAGATCAGCCGCAGGCGATAGAGAAACTGGTCAACGCTTTTAATAACTGGACCCAATATCAGGTGCTGATGGGTGTGACGGGTTCGGGGAAGACGTTCACTATGGCGCATGTTGCGGCACGGCTCGGCAAGCCGGTGCTGATTATCAGCCACAACAAGACACTGGCGGCCCAGTTGTATGAAGAATTCCGGGAACTGTTTCCGGCCAACGCGGTGAACTACTTCGTAAGCTATTACGAT
Organism: Planctomycetota bacterium; assembly: GCA_021805585.1. The sequence continues at coordinate 3,543 of JAJZEY010000520.1, read as the reverse complement.
TATTACCAGCCGGAAGCCTACATTCCGCAGCGCGACATATACATTGAAAAAGATGCCGCGCGCAATGACGATCTGGACCGCCTGCGGCTGGCGACCACCAGCAATTTAATTTCCCGGCGGGACGTGATGACGGTGGCCTCGGTAAGCTGTATTTTCGGGCTTGGTTCACCGGATGAATACAAGAAAAAGATTCTTTCCGTGCGGAAGGGGCAGTCGATTCCGCGTGATGAACTGCTGCGGTCGCTGGTGGATATGCAGTACGAACGCAGTGATTTTGAATTCAAGCGCGGCACTTTCCGCGTGCGCGGCGACGTTCTGGAAATTTTCCCCGCCTATGAAACCACCGCCATCCGTCTGGAAATGTTTGGTGATGATGTTGAAAATATATGGCATATTCACCCGGTTTCCGGAGATCGGCTGGTGGAAGAACAGACCGCGCTTATTTTCCCCGCCAAGCACTACATGACGGATGACAACACGCTGCAGCGGGCCGTGCGTGACATTCACCTGGAACTGGACGAACGGCTGAAGGAATTCCGCATGCAGGGCAAACTGCTGGAAGCCCAGCGACTGCTGGCACGCACGAAATATGACACCGAAATGATGCTGGAAACCGGCTTCTGTCAGGGCATTGAAAATTATTCCCGGCATATCGCGGGCCTTCCACCCGGCTGCAAACCGTTTACCCTGGTCGATTATTTTCCGAAGGATTACCTGCTGATTGTGGATGAATCGCACGTGACGATTCCGCAGCTTAACGCCATGTACGCCGGCGACCGGAACCGCAAACAGGTACTGGTGGAACATGGGTTCCGGCTGCCCTCGGCGATGGACAACCGGCCGATGCGATTTGAAGAATTCAAATCCATGTGGAATCAGGTGCTGTTTGTGTCCGCCACGCCGGGCAAATATGAATTGGAACTCACCGGCGGCGAAGTGGTGGAACAGGTGATACGCCCGACCGGCCTGATGGATCCGCCCATTACCGTGCTGCCGGCGCAGGGCCAGGTGAAGGACCTGCTGGAACAGGTAAAACAGCGCGCCGCAAAACAACAGCGGGTCCTGGTTACCACGCTGACCAAGCGCCTGGCCGAAGACCTGGCCCATTACATATCCAAGGAGGGCATGCGCTGCAAATATCTTCATAGTGAAATTCAAACATTTGAGCGTGTGGATATTTTGCGGGAACTGCGCGAAGGCGGTTTTGACTGTCTGGTGGGCGTGAATCTGTTGCGCGAAGGGTTGGACCTGCCGGAAGTTTCCATGGTGGCTATTCTGGATGCCGACAAGCAGGGCTTTTTGCGAAGCGAATCGTCGCTGATTCAGATGATCGGCCGCTGCGCCCGCAATGTGGATGCCCAGGTTTATCTGTATGCCGATAAAATCACGCCCGCCATGCAAAAGGCGATGGACGAAACGCTGCGGCGGCGAAAACTTCAGGAAGCCTACAACGCTAAACATGGCATCACGCCGACGACCATCCGCAAGGCCATACGCCAGGGACTGGATATGGAACTGCGTGCCCGCCGCACGGCGCGGGACATGGTGGCCGGCTCGGATGATCAGTTTGACCAGGTGGAAATGGTTCGCATGCTTGAGGAGGAAATGCTTGCCGCGGCCAACAATCTGGAATTTGAAAAGGCCGCCGCCATCCGCGATCGTTTGAAGGAACTCTACGACAAAAATCCGGATCTGGCCCGCGGCGGCACAACCGCGGCAACCGATGCCGCGCCGACCGCGGACATGGGCGCTAAGAGCGCTATGGCCGACCATGAAAAAAACCTCTCCGAGGCCATTGACATCGGCATTGCCCGGCGGCTGGCCAACCGGCCGGCCAAAGCAACCCCGCAAAAACGGCCGGGCGGGCGACGGCGGCGATAATTTCGGGCATTTGACCGCCATTGGATAACGCCGTCGCGCGAACGCGGGGTATGCCCATTTTTCGGGAGGGGAAATATCGTGAAAAATATTGCATAGGTGGGATCCCGGCGGCAAAGCTTTACCAAAATTCGTCCTCCTGCTTGCAACGACGATTGTCGGCCGAGACTTCCGCCGGCCTTGCCGCGGCGACGCGTATCGGCGGATAGTTGCGCAGTGGAAAGCAGAGCAACCGGCGGGCCAAGGTGCCGGATGGGGACAAAAATATCGGCCCATCGCAGATCCCCGACCTTCCTGATTAAAAGGGGCACATCGCGGGCTTGTGGCCCGAAAAAATTGACAACTTTGGCTACCCCACGTACAATACTTTGATGATTCAAAGTCTATGGAGAAAAATTTCCACCGTTTCCCCCATCCCCGCCGGCGGACTTAATGGCCCACCCGCCGCCGCACCGACCCGGGAAGATATGGCCCGTGCCGCCGACCGGTTGGCTGTGGAAAAAGCCCGTGGCAACTCGCGTTCGTCGGGCCTGCGGCGGTGGTCGCGTCTGCTGTGGCTTCTGGCCGGGCCGGGCATTCTGGTTTTTCTTGGTGAAAATGACGCCCCCAGCATGCTATCCTACGCGGCGACCGGGGCGCAATTCGGCATTGGATTTTTCTTTCCCTTTATTGTCGTCACATTTTTAATGGCGCTGGTGGTGCAGGAAATGACCGTGCGACTGGGCGCGGTGACGCATCGGGGGCACGCGGAATTGATCTTTGATCGGTTCGGTCCGTTCTGGGGCGTTTTTTCCATGCTGGATCTGCTGGTCGGCAATTTTCTGACGCTGGTAACGGAATTCATCGGGATAGTGGCGGGACTCGGTTTTTTTGGCGTGCCGCCGCTGGTGGCGGTTGGGTTTGCCCTGGCGGTGCTGCTGGGTGCGGCGATGACCCGCCGCTATTGGACGTGGGAACGCATTGTGCTTGCACTGGCCCTGGGCAATGGCGTGTTTGTGCCCGTGGCCCTTATGACCCATCCGGACTGGCACGCGGTGGGCCACGCGCTTATTTCCTGGGGTCCATTGCCCGGCGGCCTGAAGCCGAACACTATTTTATTAATGATGGCCGACATTGGGGCCACAGTGACGCCGTGGATGCTGTTTTTTCAGCAAGGTGCCACATCGGATAAAGGGCTTCAACCGCGCGACGTATCGTTTGCGCGCTGGGATACACTGCTGGGAGCGTGTCTGGCAATGGCCTTTGGACTTGCGGCGGTACTGGCAACAGCACCACTGTTTGTTCATAGAATCAGTGCGGCCCATCTGCACAACGCGCAATTCGCCCAGGCGATTGAACCATTTGTCGGACATGTGGGGGCATCCCTTTTCGCACTGGGACTGGTGGAGGCCGGCCTGGTGGCGGCTATCAGCATATCCGCATCGTCAGCGTATGCCTTTGGCGAAGTGACACGTCAGGCACACAGCCTGAACCGTCCGCTGCGCGAAGCGTGGCCGTTTTATCTTGTGCTGTTCGGATCCGCGATTGCCGCCGGCGGCCTGACGCTTATTCCCGGCGCGCCGCTGGAATTCATTGTGCTGATTGTCAACGTGATTGCGACTCTGGCCATGCCGCCGGCGCTGCTGTTTCTGCTGATTCTGGCCAACGACTGGGCGGTGATGGGGG
>JAJZEY010000504.1 GCA_021805585.1 Planctomycetota bacterium | reverse complement strand
CAGCGCGCCAAACTCGGAGACGGGCAAACGGCCCGGAGGGTTTCTTCGCCGTGCGTTTCGCGGCATTCAATGGCTCTTTCCCGCGGCAATCCTGGTGTTAATGCCTAAATGCCCGCTTTGCGTGGTGGCGTATGTGGCGCTATTTACTGGCATCGGTATTGGCGTGGCCACCGCCCGATGGATTCAAATTGGAATGCTGGCGATCTGTTTTGCATCGCTGGTATATTTGACGGTCAGATGCCTGCGCAGGCGATCCGATTCCCGCGGATCAACCGCTTCGTTATAGTTGTCCGGCGATTTCGGGAAGGTCGGGAGAATCGCGGCTGCCGGATTCTCGGGAGTGCAATAAAGGCGGGTGTTGCTTTTGTCCAGGGCGAATCCACGGCAATGCCGCTTGACGTATGCCGATACGGGTATATACTATGTTCATGGCAAGAACTCCTACAACCTATGATGTGTTTAACGCGGTGGCCGAGCCGCGCCGGCGCGAAGTGCTGGCCGTTTTGGCCACTGGTGAACAACCGGTGAATGATATTGTGGCCGCCCTGGGCTGGCCGCAGCCGCAGGTGTCAAAACATCTGCATGTGTTGCATCAGGTCGGCTTGGTCAGGTGGCGTCGCAATGGCCGGCAGCGGCTATACAGCGTGAATGGCACAGGTGTTAAACCAATTTACGACTGGGCCGCCACCTTTGAACGGTATTGGGATCACCAGCTTGCCGGAATAAAACGGCGCGCCGAACAAATCACCCAACTTGCCATTCCGCCTACGGGACGTTCCCACGGCGATGGAAAAAACAATTGAAAAGGAGCATTCATGGTAGCCAATGCAATTGCGGAAGAATTTCTGTTGCACATTCAGAAAGAAATCGATATTGCCGCCCGACCACCGGTGGTGTTTGATTCGCTGCTGGAACAAATCGGTCCCGGCGCGGACCGGCCGGACGGATCGGCCATGCCAATGGTCGTTGAACCCTGGCCCGGCGGGCGCTGGTACCGCGACCTTGGCCACAACGCCGGTCATTTCTGGGGTCACGTTCAGGTGATTAAGCCGCCGCTTCTGCTGGAAATTACCGGGCCGATGTTCATGTCGTATCCGGTGGTATCCCATGTACAATACCGCCTGACGCCACAGGGCAACGGCACTCGCCTGGTTCTGTTGCACCGGGCAATGGGAACCATATCGCCCGAGCATCGGGCCGGCGTTAACAAAGGCTGGGAGCATATTTTGTCCGGTATAGAGCGACGGTCGATTCAACGGTAAAATGCTCGCGACGCAGTCCTGTTTGCCTGGCAACCCGCTTGCAACGCACTGCTTCTTGTGTCGCGTATCGCCGTGAAAGCGTCCGTTGTAATAACATGTGTGTATGTAAGTCTATGGCGTTGATTTTATAAGGGGTCATCCATGTCAGCTGCAAGTTCAATGGAAATCGGAAAAAAACTGGTGGAGTTCTGCAACAAGGGGCAATGGCAGGAAGCACTTCGCGAACTGTACAGCCCGGACGTTGTGGGTGTGGAAGCATGTGCGCCAAAGCCGGAAATGAGTCGGAAGAAGGAAGGTCTTGCGGCCGTCATTGGCCATGGCGAATGGTTTCGCAATAACCATGACATCCACTCCACCGAGATCCGCGGCCCGTGGCCCCATGACGATCGCTTCATTGTCTATTTTAAGCTGGAGGTGACCGCCAAAGCCGGCCCGATGGCCGGCAAGCGGTTCACCATTGAAGAAGCCGCTTTGTACACGGTGCAGAACGGCAAGGTGGTAAAGGTGGAATTTTTCTATCCGGGAATGTGACGGCTTTCAGGCAATAGTTTGGCGCGGCCGGAAATGTTTGCGATACCGGACCGCTGCGCCACTTTGTTTGGCCCATGCCAACGGCTGGCGCATTGGCGAAAGGCGCGGGCAGTTGTGGGAAATTAAGCCGCTGGCGAATAACGGTCAACGTATCGCGGCGCGGTCAAAAACAGCTGCTGATGGCGGTACGCGGTAAGCATCAGGCGGTGCGGTCGGTATCCGCCAGCTGTGCTTCGTAGGCATTCCAGCCGGGCAGCACAATGCCGGCAATACCCAGCCAGGCCGCCATATGGGCAGATCCGGTGATCTGCTGATTCCATATCTGGATCTGCATGCGCGATGCAATGTGTGTCAGCAGCCGTTGGCGGACGTCCTTTGCAATTTGTTTTATAAACGGCTGACAATCGGCAAAGGGCGTGGCGATGACGAGCCTGGCGGGTCGCATAAAATTAACCGCATTGGATAATACCAATGCCAGCGACGACATAGCGCATTGAAGCCGCCGATCGGTCCGAGCATTGGCCTCCAGCCGCCGTGCCAGCAGTCCGTGTGTAGATTCCCCGCGTCCGTCGGCCAGATATTGTGAACTGAATATGCGTTCGATGCAGCCTTTACCCCCGCAGTAACATGGGGGCGCGGCGATGGGCAGCCTGGTGTGGCCAAGTTCGTTGGCACCAAGAATGCATCCGCGGTTGGGCTTTCCATTGATAAGCATCGCGGCACCAATCTGGCCGTCGGCGATGTTGGCCAGCAGGACATCGTCAATAGCCGGGTTACGGTGGGATAAAGTCCAATTGGCGGCGGCGGCGTGCAGGTCGTTGCCTACAATCAGCGGGATTCCGCCAGCGGCCTGAATGACGGGCATGACGGTGTGTGCTCTGGCGTCCGGAAAAGCGGAACTAAGCAAGATCTTTCCGGTTGCCTGGTCCACCAGCCCCGGAACACTAAGCGCTATCAGCGCGCCGCGATGCCGGATATCTGCGGTCAGCAGGCGGGCAGCGGCTACAAGCGGCGATTTGCCAGCCGCAAAATGTCTGACGACCGGTTCAGACAGCAGGTCCCCCCGAAGATTCACGCGACAAGCCTCCACCCGGCGCGTGCCCACGGACAGACCCACAATAATCGGCCCTCGGCCATCAATCCGCAGGGGAATTTTGGGCCGGCCGCGGGAAACGACTTCCGCGGGCATTTCACTTACAAAGCCAAGCAGACGCAACTGTGCGGCAATATTGCCAATGGCGTTGGGCGTCATATTCAACCGATTGCTTAAGTCTGATCGGCTAATCGGGCCGTCGTACCAGAGTGTTTCGAGAATTTGTCGCTGGGCGGCGGTCAGGTGCATGGGCATTTCCGGAAAAAGACATCGGCCGCGCAACGCGGGATGCGCCGCATGGTATTTGTATTTAATATAATACTTGATATTATATTGGTCAAGCCGCCAGTTATCAGTTCCGGCGGACATTTTATTGCGGAGCGGCACATGACAGGTAACGGGCTGATTCCCGGCGATTCGGTGGAACGCGTCAACGTTCAGGTCTTTGCATCTGCCAGATTAGCCGCCGAATATGCCTGTCAGCGGGTTGCCGCAACTGTGGAGTGTCGCGTGCGCGAGGTCGGCTACTGTGTGCTTGGCCTGGCCACCGGTTCGACACCCGTAGCGGTGTATCGCGGGCTTATTGCGTTGCACCGTGCCGGGCGGCTGAGTTTCCGGAATATTGTGACGTTTAACCTGGATGAATACCATCCCATGAATCCGAACGATCCGCAAAGCTATAGCCGCTTTATGCATGAACAGTTGTTCGATCATGTGGATATCCTTCCGGAAAATATCCACATTCCGGACGGTGCCATTGCAATGGAAAAGGTCGGGGCGTATTGCCGCGATTATGAAGAGCGGATTGTGGCCAGCGGTGGCATTGATTTACAGCTTCTGGGCATTGGGCGGTCGGGGCATATTGGTTTTAATGAACCGGGGTCCGGTGTTGAATCACGCACGCGGTTGATAACGCTGGATCGCATGACCCGGATGGATGCCGCCGGCGATTTTTTTGGTGAGCAGCATGTGCCCCGCCAAGCCCTGACAATGGGGGTGGCCACTATTCTTGGTGCGCGGCGGATTCTGCTGCTGGCGTTTGGAGAGAACAAGGCGGGCATTGTGGCGCAGACGGTAGAAGGGCCGATGAGCAACCGAATTCCAGCAAGTTTCCTCCAGAAGCATCCGAATGCCGAGTGTGTGCTTGATCCTGCCGCCGCCGCAGATCTCACGCGCAGTAAATGTCCCTGGCAATTCAGTGCGATGGAATGGAATCCGGCGGCCATACGCAAAGCAGTGATATGGCTGGCCCGTACGGAACAAAAGGCGATTCTTAAGCTGACCGATGAGCATTACAACGCGCACGGCCTGCAGGACCTGCTGGCGGAAAAAGGGCCCGCCTATCGTATTAATCTGGATGTATTCCGCGAACTGACCCGGTGCGTGACTGGCTGGCCGGGCGGCAAGCCGGCCTCGGCGGCCCGCCCCGGCGATATTCGCCGCGCCACAGACGACATATTTCCCAAACGCATTGTGGTCCTGAGTCCGCATCCGGATGATGATGTTATATCCATGGGGGGCACGCTTATTCGCCTGGTTGATCAAGGACATGAGGTGCATGTGGCGTATCAGACCAGCGGCAATATAGCGGTATTTGATTCCGATGCCGTGCGTTTTGCCGATTTTGTTGCGGAATTTAACAGGCTTTTTGGTTTGGGTGCGGCGGCTGCGGCGGGTATTGAACGACAGATTGAACAAATGGTGCACAGCAAAAAGATCGGCCGGCCCGATCCGCCGCAACTGCTGAAGATAAAGGCGCTGATCCGCCAGGGGGAATGCCGGGCGGCCGCCCGCGAGATCGGGCTTCCTTTAGAACGGCTGCACTTTTTGAACCTGCCGTTTTATGAAACCGGCGCAATCACTAAATTGCCTCCGGGGCCGGAGGATACGACCATCGTTCAATCGCTGCTGAACCAAATAAAACCCCATCAGATTTATGCCGCCGGCGACCTGACGGATCCACATGGCACGCATCGTGTGTGTCTGGATATTCTGACAGCGGCCTTGCGCGCACTGGAAACCGAGCTGTGGCGGCAGCAGGTGGAGGTGTGGCTGTACCGGGGTGCCTGGCAGGAATGGCCCCCGGAAAGTATTGATATGGCTATTCCCTTAAGCCCACAGGAGCTG
>JAJZEY010000392.1 GCA_021805585.1 Planctomycetota bacterium | reverse complement strand
ATTGACACGACGTGAATGATCAAATTGGTTCGTCGCCTCTGCGTTCACCTGCGCCCACTGCGGTTAAAATTCGACGCCGAGTCACGGAGCTTGCGGAATATGGCAATTCTTTCTCGATTTCCACAGACCTATCAATGGCTTTTCCCGATCAATCGCTTCTCCGGTGCGTATACATAATCTTCCGCCCAATTTACGGTCATGAACCTCGGCCGGGTCGGGCGGAGCCGTTGGTCGGCTATTTTGCCCATTGCCGAAAAAATTGGCGAACCCTTCGGAATTTCCGCGCAATAAGGCGTGGCAAAAGCCTTCGCTTGCACTACCATACGCTTGTTACGCTTACGCCACGCGGTCGCCCGCGGAGTAACGGTCGGCAGGTTTTGTGGATTTCGTTTGGAGACCCCTTATGCGGTTCCGTCGCCCGATTGCGGTTGTGTTCATGTTTTTGCCAATCTTCACCCTGTCGGTGGTCCGGGCGGGATGGCCTGTGGCAAACCGGACGCCATTGAACAAGGTCATTCCTGTCTGGCCCAATCTGAAAGTACCACAGAACATGCGGGCCAGAAATCTGCACCGCTGGCCGACGCTTACCGAGTATCTTTTGCCGGCGGGCAAAGCAAATGGCACAGCCGCGGTCATTTGTCCCGGCGGCGGCTACGTGTATGAAGCCGTGCGGCATGAAGGATACGCGATTGCCCAATGGCTTAATACGCTGGGAATTCAGGCCTTTGTCCTGAATTACCGGCTGCCACAGGGCGGTCTTCCCGCCGGCGGTGTGCCGTGGCCGCTGCAGGATGTGCGCCAGGCCGTGCGAATTGTCCGCGCCAATGCCCGGCAATGGCACATTAATCCCCAACGGGTCGGCGTGGCGGGCTTTTCGGCGGGCGGCCATTTGGCGGCCATGGCCGGCACGCTTTTTCTACCCGGCAATCCGAATGCCATTCATGCGCCCAATCGCTTCAGTACGCGGCCGGATTTTCTTATTCTTGGCTATCCGGTTATTTCCATGATTCCCGGTATCACGCACCCCGGTTCGCACGACGCTTTGCTGGGCCGGCATGCGCCGCTGGCATTGGATCGCTATTTTTCCGCGGATTTAATGGTTACCCGCTTGACCCCGCCAAGCTTCATCTGCCTGGCGCGAAACGATACGGTTGTTCCGCTGGCCAACAGCATTCGCTTTTACCGGGCACTTAAACGCAACCACATTCCCGCGGTTCTACACATTTACAATAAAGGTGAACATGGTTTCGGACTCGGACTGGCCGGGACGGATTCCACTCGTTGGCCGGCCTCTTGCGCCCGCTGGCTTTTTAAAATCGGTATGATCAAACATTTGCCGGCGGCAAAGAAATAAACTGGGAATGCCATGATTCTGGCCGGAATTGATGAAGCTGGCTATGGCCCGCTGCTTGGACCGCTTGTGGTTTGCGCCAGCGCGTTGGCCGTTCCCGCCGATATGCGGGACCCGATACAACACGGCGACTTTACGGCGGCTGAAACCTTGTGGCCGTTGCTGAAACGTGCGGTGGCCCGCAAAGGCCCGCTACGTGATGGCCGCCTGATTGTTGCCGACAGCAAACTGGTCCACGCCATGGCGGGCGGCACCGGCCTGCTGGAACGAACCGTTCTGGCCATGCTTTGCCCGCCCGCCACGGCCACTTCCGCAGCGGAAATGCCGGCCACAACCGCGCAATTGCTTGCCGCATTGGACCTGCCGTGTGCAAACGCTACACCGCATATTGGTTCGCAGGCACCGCCAGAGGGAACGCTCCCCGGAGGCTTTCAACTTTTTCCGCCACAGCCCTGGTATGGCCAGGCCGCACCCGGCGGCCCAACCGCATTGCCCGCCTTTACCGCCCAGGCAAGTGTGGGCATTGGGGCATCCATGCTGGCCGGCGCGCTGGCGGCGGCGGACGTTTCCCTGGCGGCACTTTGGGCGATTGTCGTGGATGAGGATTTGTTTAACCGCCGAGTGGCCGCGACCGGCAACAAAGCCACCGTGCTGGCCTCCGCAACGTTTACGCATATTGCCCTGCTTGCCGACCGATTTGCCGATCGCGGCCTGCTGCTGGTAGTCGATAAGCAGGGCGGCCGGGCGCACTATGTGCAGGCTCTCTTGCAGACCTTTCCGGACTGGCAACTCAAGATTCTTAAAGAAACGCCCGAAGAAAGCAGTTATTTTCTGCATCATGACCAGCGGCAAATGCTGCTCTGCTTTCGCGAAAAATCGGAGTTGACTTCTTTCGCCGCCGCACTGGCCAGCATGACTGCTAAATATCTGCGTGAATTGCTGATGGCCCATTTCAACGCATGGTTCTGTGCGCGAATTCCGGGGCTTAAGCCAACCGCGGGTTATTATCAGGATGGAAAACGCTGGCTGCAAGATGTCGCGCCGCACCTGCCGGCAATCAACGTCCGTCACGAACAATTGATACGGATAAAATAGTCCGCCAGACCCGTGCCAATTCATGCGCTGTTCCAAGGCCGACTTTCCAGGCGAAGGAATTGATGCCGCCGGCTTGGGCAAACGCCTGACGCCACACCCCCGGCGGCTGGTGCTCTGTCACAGCAAGATATTAGGGTTTCCAGCATGCCAAAACCCTCTATCCATCGCTTGTTCCAAGTCGCCGGACCCTAAAATTATGACGTGACAGAGCGCGAATGCAAAACCACGGGGTTTATCACGAGCCGCATTTGCATTATCCTTAAGCGGGCCTGAATGTGTGACGCAAGGAATCAGCCGCGTGGCTAAAGAAAAACGAATCAATGCTCCCTTCAAACTCTGTCCGGTAATGGTCATTACCGGCGAAGAACAATTTCTGCGCCGGCAAGAACAGGATCAGATTCGCGCCGCGGTTTTCGGCAAGGAACCGTCCGGACTTGGTTATATTCTGTCCGACCCTTCCCTGGGCATCACGGCGATTCTGGACGAATGCCGTACCGCAGGCATGTTTGCGCCCAAAAAGCTGGTCGTGGTTTCACCGGCGGATTTACTGTTTAAGGGCGGTGGCGGCCGTGCTTCCGCCGGCGCGGATAATTCCGCTGAAGATTCCGTCGACGAAGAATCAACTGAGACGCCCGACGGCGGTTCGGGTTCCGGAGCGGCACGGGAACTGCTGCTGCGGTACGCACAAGCTCCTGCCGAGGGGACCACACTGGTGCTGGTATGCAACACCTGGCTGGGCACCACGCGCCTGCATAAATTCCTTCAACCCATGGGCGCAATTCGCTGGTGCGAACCTGTGGACCCCGCCGACGCCACAGGCTGGCTGACGCGCCGCTGTAAATCCGAATACGGCAAAACCATCACACCGCCGGCGGCGAATCTGCTTCTGGACCTGGTGGGGGCCGATTTATCGCGACTGGATGGGGAACTGGCCAAACTGTCACTTTTTGATTTGAATTCCACCGCCATCACTCCGGAAATGGTCAATCTGCTGGTCGGATTCCAGCATGACCAGCAGGTCTGGGCACTGATTGACGCATTGGCCGTCGGAAATGCCGCCGCAGCGCTGGTCACGCACGATGAACTTTGGCGGATGGATAACAAGATCGGCTATACGCTTGTGGGTGCCATTTTTTACTGGCTGGGGCAAGTCATGCGAGCGCGGGAGATGCTTGACCGCCGATTGCCGGAAGCTGAAATTTCCAAAGTCCTGCGGCTTTGGCCGCGCGCTACACAAACCATCGCCTTGGCCAAACGGTTGGGGATAGCCGGGGCCCGGCGCATCAGCGCCGCGTTACTGGCCGCCGATATTGGGGCAAAAACCAGCCTTGGCGACCACAAACGCAATATGGAAATATTCATCGTTCAGCTTTGTTCCCGCGCCGCCTGATGACACAGCGCCGGACCCCTCGTCGCTGATATCTGCTATTATGAATTGAGTATGACTGACCAGAATTCCGCAGCCTTCGAACGTCCGCCATTGGAAGTATCCGCCAACGCCACGCGGCTGGTCCCCCCGCCGCCCCAGACGCCGTTTACTCGCTCATTATTTCTTTTAATCGCGTTCCGCATCACGCGCAACACTGCCGCCGGCATGATGATTGTCGCACTCCCCTATCTGGTACTTCATACGCTCCACGACAGCTCGTTGACGCTGGGAATTTTGTATGTCGTCGGCGTGTTATCCACAGCCGTTCTGGCGATTGCCGCGGGCCAACTGGCGGACCGCTGGAGCCAGAAAGGAGTGCTTATCATTACCGGGTTTATGGTGCCCATCAGCGCCCTGATGGTGTATGGCAATCAATCCCTGCCCATGCTGATGATTGCATCCGTGATGGGCGGATTTGCCGCGACCGGATCCCTGATCGGCGGCGGCGTTGGCGGCGCGGGCCAGCCAGTGCAAAGCGCCATTATCGCCCGAATTTCCACGCCGCATAACCGCACGCGCTATTATTCGGTTCTGGCCTTCTTAAGCGGCTTAGCCGGCGCGGCTGGCGCGTTGTTGGTACCTTGTTTTTCTGTACGAAATACATTTCTGGCGGCCGGGCTTATTTCCCTGGCCGGTGTGGCGGCCGCATTGGTCATTGCACTGCCGCCGGCACCCGCTACGCCAACGGTCACCCGACGGCAATCGCAACAGGCTATCCGGCATTTCAGCATTACCGGGGCGCTTAACGGTTTAAGTCAGGGATTAATTACACCCTTCCTGATTCCCTTCTTTGTCATGGTTTATCACACGCCCAAGGCCAATATGGCGGTGTATACCGCCATAGGCAGCATCTTGGGCGCGATCGCCTTGCTCACCGCGCCGGCCCTGGAACGGCGGCTGGGTTTCGTACGCAGCGTCACATTTACACGGGCGTTAGGGACCGTGCTGCTGCTGATTATGGCCTGTTGGCATAATCTGGAAGTCGGACTGATTATTTATCTGTTGACACCGGCGTTGCGCATTGCCGCCCTGCCCGCGCAGCAGACCGCCCTGATCAGCCGCGTGGAGGGAAATTCCATGGGACGGGCTTTGGCGGCCAATCAGGTCACGCGGCTTTCGGCGGCATCCGGGGCCATGCTCTGCAC
>JAJZEY010000312.1 GCA_021805585.1 Planctomycetota bacterium | reverse complement strand
TACTGTTCTGGCAATTTCCGGAAGTCAATTCCTCCGTCATCCGGATATTTTCCAGCGCGAGGCGTTCGGCAATGCGTGTCTGATGGTACAGGCCCACGATGTCGCCGAGTTGGTGGTGATTTGTGGTTTGCTGGAAGGGAATCTGACCGGCACGATTTATGCCGATGACGCCAATGACGCCAGCCTGTATGACCAAATTGCGGAATTGCTGCGACCGCGCGTCGGTCGGCTGCTTAACAACAAAATGCCCACCGGCGTGGCCGTTTCACCGGCCATGAACCATGGCGGCCCATTTCCCGCATCCGGGCATGCGCATTTTACCGCGGTCGGAATTCCCGCCGCCATTGAACGCTTCACGCGGCTGGAATGTTTTGACAATGTTCCGCAGCACCGCCTGCCGCCCGCTTTGCGCGACGCGGCACCGCCCGGCTATTGGCAATGTGTGGACGGCCAATGGCGACAATCTCCACCGGCCGCCGATAGTGTCTGACTGTTTCCAGGCCGCGGGGTGGAATTTACGCCACAACCGGTGCCAGCCGCCTGCGCCACGCCATTCCTTTTGCGGTATCCATCACTTCCACACCCAGAAGGGTCAGTTCTTTGCGCAGGGCGTCGCTTTGAGCGAAATCCCGGCTTATTTTTGCGGCCTTGCGCCGCGCTATCAGATTTTCAATTGCCTGGAGCGTTTCCGGTGGCAGCGGCCGCGTCGGCGTGAACACAACCTGCAGCACATGGTCCACCCGTTGGAGCGCCCGCAGCGCCGATCTTGCCCGCGGGAAGCCGATGGTTTTCTGTTTCAGCAGTGCCGCCGCCCAGGTGAAGACCGCGGCCAGCGCTGCGGAAATATTCAGGTCTTCCGCCAGACCACGGTCAAATTCCGTCAGCATGAAGGCATCTTCCGGGTCTGTTTCCGAAGGCGGAGGCGATAAATTATCAAGTATGTTTATATGTTCATTTCCAGCAGATTCATCCACGGCGACAACCAGAAGAGTCAGCTTGTCCGCCAGATCCCGGAGTGTGGTAATGGCCGCGGCGGCTTCGTGCAGGCTTTGGATCGTAAAATTCTGCGTTTCGCGGTATCTTGCCGCCATCAGAGCGTAGCGCACCACCAGCGGATCGTAGCCCCTGGCGGTCAGATCCCGAATGGTGAAAAAGTTCGCTTTGGATTTGGACATTTTCTCGCCATTGACCATCAAATGCCGGGCGTGCATCCAAAGCCGCACAAACGGGCGGTCGGTGGCACCCTGCGACTGGGCTATTTCACATTCATGATGCGGAAAAATATTGTCTTCGCCGCCGGTGTGAATATCCAGCGTCGGGCCAAGAATTCCCATTGCCATGGAACTGCATTCCACATGCCAGCCGGGATAGCCTTCGCCCCATGGGCTTGGCCACCGCATGATATGCGTCACGTCCGGTTTCCACAGGAAAAAGTCCGCCGGATGGCGCTTGGCCGCCTGTTCATTGGTTCTGCCGCCGGCACCATGCGATAATTGCTCGACCGAATTCCCGGATAACTTGCCATATTCCGGAAAACTGCCCACATCAAAATAAACCACGCCGTCCGTGCCGACATAGGCGTGGCCGCGGCTGATCAACTGCTGAATCAGCGTCACAAAATCCGCAATATGACGCGTGGGACGCGGCATGATGGATTCCTTTTCGTGGTCCGCCGCCCGGTCATGGTCCATTGCCACGGCCAGCCGCAACGACACGGCATCCCGCAAAAACGCCTGAATGAAATAATCGGCCACCTGGAATGGATCGTTGGCATTTTCCACCAGGGCGACGCCGGTCTTTTTAGTCTCCTTCATTTTCTCAACGGCAAGTTCCAGTTTGTCCCGGCCGGCACCGTCGGCAATCTGGTCGTCGGTCATGTGGCCGACATCGGTCATGTTCATCACATGGCGCACTTGCGCGCCACGAATTTCCAGATAGCGCCGCAGCAGGTCCGCAAACAGGAACGACCGGAAATTTCCAATGTGGGCGTAATCGTAAACGGTTGGCCCGCAGGAATACATGGTGATGGTCGCGCCATTCAGCGGGTCGGACGGGTTCGGACCAGGCTGCTGCGGAGATAGCGGCGTCATGTGGCGGGTAAGCGTGTTGTAAAATGTTGGAGTCATAAGTTTCGTATTCCAGGTTGTCAGGGGCGGGTGTTAGAGGTTTCCAGACCATTCGATTGGATAGTCGCGGGCGGCAGCCGGTTTAAAAATCGGCCTGACTCCGCGATTTATTTAGCGGGCGTTCCCGCCGCCACAGCATGAAGCAATTGCCGCGTCCGGCCCGCCAGCTTCAGGTAATACCAGCCGGCCACGGCACGAAACCCGTCGGTCCGCCGGTCGTTATAAAGCACAATGTTCCGCAGCTCGGGCATGGCTATTTTCAGGCCGGCGCGTGCCAGAACAATCGCGGCGTACTCGCGGATCTGATGGTCATGGCTCTTGCGCAACCGCGGCCATACCGGTGCCACCAGCGGGCCGAAATTCATCTTTTTGCTTTGCATCATTCCGCCCAGGGCGGCTTCCACCACGCCATGGTTCACCGATTGTAAAAATCCGGCCAGAAGCCGCCGGGCTGTTGGGCTGTCCATATTGGCCATACGTTTGGCCGCCGCTTGGGCCCGCAGATAATCCACATCGCGCTGGCCGTCGACCACGGTTGCGTAGTGAACCAATGCGCTAAGCAGCCGCAGGCGATGATGGTTCGCCGGATTCCGGCAGTAGCCATATACCCAATTCAAAAACAGTGGCTGGCCCTGATGCACCAGATGCAGGATTTCCGGAAGCGGGTCTTTGTGGTAGGCGGCCAGCAGGCCGGCGCGGGCAATATCCCGTTGAAGCGGGGAGTGGGTTTTCAAAAGGACACGCAGCGATGCCGGTGAAACCTGCGCGCCATATTCTATCGCCAGCAGGCCCAGTTCGATGCGGTCAATCGTACCCTGCGAATCTGCAATCAGATGTTCCAACCGCGGACCGGCACCGGGCGCATGCATATACAGCAGCGCGGTTACCGCGCGGCGCTGCGTGCCGTTGGTGGCTTTTTTATCTCCAGCTATTTGCGAAAGCCAGGGAATCGCGGCTTGAATGTCTTTCACCGCCGCGCGTGCCAGCAAAGCCCGTTTAATGTGCTGAAGATCCGGTGAATGCGTGGCGGCCAGCCGCGCAAGAACGGCTAAGGCTTTGGCTTTGGCACCGGCATCATCTGTTTCCAGAATGGTCATGGCCGCGTAATAACGCACCGATGGGGCGGCACTGGCCAGCAGGCTGGTTAATACAGGCAACGCCTGGTTGTCCAGTTTGCGCGTCACCAGTGCCGCCGCCGCCAGAAGACGCTGGGCAGGCTGGGGCGCAATTTTGAGAATTATTTGTAACTGACCGGTGGTGATGTTTCCGTACTGAATCAGCATAGCCAGCGAGGCGGTCAACAGGGTGGGCAACGGAATTGAAAAAAAGTGCCGCATGTTAAGAATTTTCGGGTTTCCGCTGACATAATTGGCGTCCAGGATGCCCGTGAGCTGCAGCATGGGGTCTTTGGCCTTACTGATTTCCAGGAAGTAGGACGTCAGACCCGCGTCGCGCGTGGATCGCAACGATCCAAGAACCAGCGCTCCGTGACGATTGGAATGAAAGCCGCGCTTAAAAAATTGTGTGGTTGCCGCCAGAACATGGGCCACATTTCCCGCGGATTCAGGCACCTGGGCGGCCGGCGCGGTCCCGGCGGACCTGCCCGGCTTATGAACCGCGGTTGATGGCGGTTGCGGCGCGGCGGATGCGATGCCGCCGAAAATAAATGCGCCTGCGGCGGCAAGCGAAATCAAAAAATGCGGAGCCGGACCGGGCCGTTTTGTGGACAGTCCCGATGAACAGGCGACTTTGCGGCCGCCTGCGGATAAAAATTGCACAAGCACGTGTAAACTCCTGTCGCAGCCGCCGGAGCGGCAAAACGATATTGTAAACAAAATCGGGAGGTTCGGCGCGGGTGTCAGGTTTTGGATGGCCGTCCTAAAGCTTGCTTTGCCCGGCCCGGCCCCGCCGCATGAAATACACGACCGCGCCCATAACAATTGCGATGGCTACCACCGCGTACACGACATGTTTGACTTCCGCCACTTTGGCAAAAAGCCAATTGATATGTTTTGCCTGCCAGTAGCCAAGCCATATCAGCGTCGGCACGCTGATCAGTCCAGCCAGTCCATCCACCACCACAAACCGCCAGTAAGGCATTTTGGATATGCCGCAAAGGGCGAAAATCAAGGCCCGCACACCGGGCACGAACCGTCCAACGAAAAGGGTCAGGTTGCCATGCCGCGAAAAATGCTTTTTCACCTGATCGCGCCGTTTGGAATGCAGGACTTTGCGAATGTGCCGCGCTATAAGATTATTTGAATCGATGCCATAGCGCCCGATAAAGTACAGAATGCTGTCGCCCCCCACAATACCCAGCATGCCAGCCAGAAACATGATATTCGCGGAGGGCACCGTACCCGGGTCCGGCGAAGTGGTCGTTGCGGTGGCGGGTTTTGCCCCGGAGGGCTTCGCCAGGTCAGCCAGCGGACTTTGATGCGGATTGCAAAGATAGCCGGAAAAGATCAGCGGTACATCTTCCGGAATCGGCACGCCGCAGCCCGCCGCGACAAGAATCAGGGCCAGCGCCACATAGGTGAACTTGGTTAGAAGAAGTTTCAGAAGGCCGATCATGCGTTTGCGGTTCCCGTTCGTGTCCGGTCAAAGGGGCAAAAATTCCATCGTAACGGTAGGGAACGTATCGGGTCAAATGCAATTTCGTGGCTTAAAGTCCGGCGGTCTGCCAATAAATCGAGCGTCAGGCCATTTTGGATTACATGAAATGGTCTTGGCGCAAAAAAAATACGGGTTGTGAAGACGAAAATCAGCACCACGTCAGAAAAATTGGCAGCCCCTATGACGAACTGCGCCTGTCCTGTTATTTCCAAATTTGGATAATAGGCATGTGTGAGAAGCCTGCCGTTATTTCCGCCGCGTCAACAGGACGTTTTTATTTTAGGCTAGTGCCTCATTCCATCTGAATCTGCGGGTGTCGG
>JAJZEY010000052.1 GCA_021805585.1 Planctomycetota bacterium | reverse complement strand
GCCGCGATTCTGATGGTGATTTATCATTTATACAGCCAGGCTTTCTGGATGCCACTGGCCAGACAGATTCACACGGTGATTTTTTCTCCTGAAAAGCTGTTTCTGAACGGACAATTGCTGGTGCTTCTGGGAATTTACGAAGCTCATGTAACGCTGGGAGAAATATTCTTCGCGCGGTCAATCGGAAAGTTTTTATTTTCGCTGCGAGTGGTGTCGGAAGAGGGCAAAAAGCCGGGGTTCGCGGCGGTCATGCTGCGGAATTTATTCCGCATACCGGAAATGCTTGTGGTGGTACTGCTGATTTCTCTTTTTGTAAGTGTGCAGCGGCAGCGACTCGGCGACCTGCTGGCGCGAACGGTGGTGGTGGGACCAAAGGAAGAAGCATCCAAAGGAAACAGACCGAATGAATCGCGGGACTGACGCCAAGTTGAAGCAATCTGGCGCCGGTCCGACGCCCGAAGTTTTTCCCCTACATCGACTGCGGGTAGCACTTGTAGAGCCGGATATTCCCCAGAATACCGGAAACATTGCGCGGCTGTGCGCGGTAACCGGTGTGGAGTTGCATCTGGTGCGCCCTCTTGGATTTTTTATTTCTGATTCGCGGCTACGCCGATCAGGGATGGATTACTGGCAGACACTTCAACCGGTGATACATGATGATGTGCTGGCGTTTGAAAAGCAGTTGGGGATTCATTTCCATCTTTTTTCCGCGCGCGGCCGCCGTGATTTATGGAATGTCCAGTTTTCAGCGGATGACTTTCTGGTATTCGGAAGTGAATCCAAGGGCTTGCCGACGGCATTTGTGGAAAAATATGCCATGCAGACCGTCAGAATTCCCATGCAGTCGGGGCAGCGGTGTCTGAATGTTTCCACGTCGGCGGGAATTGCAGTTTATGAGGCTCTCCGGCAAGTCGCTTGTGGCGAAAAATGCGCCGGCGCCGCTGAAATTCAGCGGGTTTAACGATTTTATTTAGTGATTTTTTTTTGGATAAATAAAATGAATCAGATGAACCACGAACAAACCGGGCCACCGATGACAATTGAATCGTTTCAGGAACATATTCGGCAAAAATACTCGACACGGGACATTGAACGCGGATCCGCGGCAACATTTGTCTGGTTTATTGAAGAAGTCGGTGAACTGGCCACGGCATTGCAGGGAAACGATGCGGCGAATTTGCGGGAGGAATTCGCGGACGTATTCGCGTGGCTGTGTACGCTTGCCAATATTCATGGTGTGGAATTGAGCCAGGCGATTGCGGAGAAATATTTCAAGTCAGGCGGCCCGCAGGGATACAAATAAGCGGGGTGCTATATATCTGAAATTTCAGATATCCGATTTTTGCGACGCCGGACATGCGGTTGCAATGCGATTCAGACCGCCAATGGCTTCATTGGATAGTGGCGTAAAAGACCATTTGCCCGGCCAGCATCGGTGCATCAGATCCGCAAGTTCCTGCTGACCTCCCATCGTGAATATTTCCCGTTTGGGCTGATGAATTTCAGATAAACGGATAAAGCGGCGGCGGCTGGCTTGTGCCAGCGAAGACAGCATGGCCGAAAGCATCTGCTGGCGCGTGGTGCCAAGTGTCAAATTTGAAAATTCCGCACGGCGCGTTTCCAGGCTGGTGCGGTCACCGGCAAGATATGGGGAAAATTGAACGGCATCAGTGGCCGGAGTATCACATGATTTTTCGTTAAGATTGTCGGCCAGCTTTCGCATAAGTTTGTTGAAATCTTTGAACGACATATCCGGGAAAAGATTGGCATGCGCCCATTTTATGCTGGAGCCGCCGGCGGCAATGGTGCTGACCGCCAGCCATGTGTTGGGCGCTATTTTTTGTGTACCCAGGGGACGCGTGAGAATGTCGGGTGCGGGGCAAGCCCGCGGCAGGCAGATGGCCAGCACATCCGTGGAGCCGGCGCTATGCACCATTCGGCCGGGCTGGCAATCTGTGGCAACCATGGCGGCGCTGGTATCCACAATGCCGGAATAAACGGGGCAGCCGGCGGGCAGACCCAGACCGCGGGCGGCCGCGGGCGTGACGGTGCCGGCGATCTGATCGGCAAAGCGAATGACCGGCAGTTGTTGTGGCCGAACGCCGACTGCCGCAAGCAATTCCGGCACCCACCCGGTAAGGCCTACGGCATCATAAAGCCCCAGAAAGGCGGCCTGGGATGGATCAATCACCCATTGACCGGTCAGGGCGTGAATAAGAAGTGTGGTGGGCTGGCCAATGCGGTGGAGTTGCTTAAACACCGCAGGCTGATTTTCCCTTAGCCAGAGCAACGAGGTGGATGCGATGCCTCCAGGAAAGGGAAGATTGCCAGTTAATGCCAGATGGCGATCGCGGCCGATGCGTTGCTGCAGTTCCATGGCCTGCTTTTCGCTGCGGCGGTCTTGGTGGGAAATGCAGCCGACAACAGGCTGGCCGCGGCGATTCAACCCCACCAGACCCGGGCAAAACGTATCAATGTTAATGGCGTCGAGCTTTTTATGGCCATCCATCATTTGCAGAATGGTCTGGCGGAAAGCAGCCAGCAGACTCAATGCGGGAATTTCAATTGTGTTCCCACTGGCGGCAGAGGCGTTGGGAATATGTGCGGACCGCTTAAGCTTGCCCCCTTTTAACAGGCCAGCCTTAATGGATGATGAACCCACATCAATAGCCAGAACACGCAACATGCAACGGCTCCTTTCCTGATAGAGTGTCAAATTGTCGGCCGCAGCGCGGGGGAGCACAACTGGTTTAGAATCGGCTGGGCAATTTCCTGAGTCGTACGAGCCATATCGGCGGGAATCCATTCTACCGATGGGAATCTTTTAAGCCATGTGCGCTGAAGTTTGGCCAGATGCCGCGTGTTAATTTTTATTTTTTCAAGGGCGTCGGGCAACGACAGGCGGCCCGCAAGATATTCAAGAATTTCACGATATCCGACCGCCTGGCGGGCCTGATCGGAAAGTCCGCCAGGAGCGGCGGCCAAACGGACAACTTCGTCCACCAGGCCAAGATCGACCATCGCCTTGACGCGGCGATTAATGCGGGAATTCAATTCGGATTTATCGCGGGCAATTCCAATGATACGCGCGCTTATTTGCGGGTGCTGGTGTTGCCATTGTGTTTGCAGGTCGCTGATAGTTTGACCCGTCAGGCGGAACACTTCCAAGGCGCGAATAATCCGTCGCTGATCATTGGGGTGAATGCGTGCCGCGGATACCGGATCTATGCGGGAGAGTTCCTGATGCAGTGCGGAAAGGGAATGTTCGGCGGCAAAAGCGGCAAGTTGGCCGCGGATTTCCGGATTGGCGGCCGGCCCTTCAAACAGCCCCTCCAGCAATGCCCGCAAGTACAAAATGGTGCCGGCCACCAGAATCAGGGGCGTCTGGCTGGCACGGCATTGATCGAGAATTGGGGTGGCCATAGCGGCAAACCGGGCGGCGGAAAAGGATTCCCAGGGGTCGGCTACATCAATCATTTGGTGGCTTATGCGCTGGCGTGTCTGAATGGACGGTTTGGCGGTGCCAATATCCATCCCGCGGTACACCTGCATGGAATCTACGGCCATCACAACGGCGGGCTGGCCGGTCGGTCCAAGCCATTTTTCCGCGAGGAATTCGGCCAGATCGGACTTTCCGCTGGCGGTGCACCCGACGATAATTAAAGGACTCATCACAGTGTGCATAATACCCAAACGCGAGAAATAATGGGACCCATGGCAAAAAAAGCTCACTTTTTGAAGTTAAATGAAGTGCGGAGCGAACGAGAATTGAAACAAATTCAAGCCCACGGTCTTGATTTGCCGATAAATAAAATTGAGCAGGTGGCCGTGTCGTTTCCTTTGCCGGTGCCTGTGAAGAGAGATTCTGCCCAATGTTCATACTGTAAACAAGGCCCGCTGCAAGGCCCTGCTTTGATAGATTATCCGCTGCACCAGAAAAAACGGCTTGGCCGACATATTCGCCGGCTGAAAACCGGGCAACAGCGGATGGGTGTTGTTTTGTTCAGGGCTGCGTGATAGCCCGGTGCCCTTGGGCGGAACGAGCCGGCATGCACAATAAAACAGCTGGCAATTTATTTTGGAGGTCATTGGCGTGTGTGATATAATGTTAACAGCGAAAGTTACCGCTGACCGTCAACCGTGTGGGCAAAACCAAGTGGGATGTAAAGGAGCCTGTCATGGTGATGCGTAAATTAGGTTCGGTTGGCCGGGTGGACACTTCCACGGCGGCCCGGTCGAAGTCAACGCGAGTGGACATGGCGGCGCGGCCACCAAATGCGTTTGAAAGCCGCGATAGTTTTGCGACTGGCGATACGTTGCGGATTTCGATGGCCGCGCGGCCAGGGTTCGCTCGCAAAGAGCCACAGACCACCATTCGGATGAGTCCTAACGACCCGATTGAAGCCGATCATGTGACCTGCGGTTCAGATCTTTTTCTGGGATAAATGCGGATGGACCCCAGGTGGGTGAGCGGCCACGGGTTTAATTCGGATACGGGCCTTTTCCGGAACGGCACTTTTTGCCGCTGTTGGGGCACCCCGTCACGGCGGATTCCCGAACCGTAGCGGGCGGTGCCTGCGGTCCGGTTATGATTCAAATACAGATTAACTTCATGCCGCTCATTTAATGCCATTCATGGGAATAAACAGCAGTACCGTTTCCCTTGGGGGCACACGCCGCGTCTCCGAAAGAAACGCCGAGCCGATGGAGGCAGGCCGACCGGTCGCGTCCGCGGCGGCCAGCACCACGAAATGTTGTGGGGCAATTTGCACGGTCATCTGTAATTGGGGAAAAAGATGTTCCACTGGGCGGGTACCCTGAATTAACCCAAGCGCATGCGGACCGCGTGTGAAGGTGACCACGCCAAGTCGCACTGCGGGTTCCAGTTGCATGACGGTGTCCGGCGAGTGTTCAAGAAGGTGAGCGGCAAGCAGAATGTCGTTGTCACAATTTCGGAAGGTGCGCACGGTCAGCGCGTTTTTCGCGTTCAGATACGCCAGCAGTTCACGCTGCACGTTGGACCGGACGGTCACTGTAACCGGATTGATTCCGGATAACTGGCAGTAAATGCGCTGGG
>JAJZEY010000463.1 GCA_021805585.1 Planctomycetota bacterium | reverse complement strand
AATGAAAAATATTACTTAGAAAGATGGGCCGTCGGCGTAAGATCGCACTAAAATCATTTTCCCTACCGCGACGACGAAACCTGCCAGTGCTTTGTCACAACAAAAAGTTAGGGTTCCCAGCACGCCAAAATCCTCTATCAAACGCCTGTTCCAAGTCGCGGAACGCAAAATTGCGATGTGACAGAGCATTAGTAAATGTAATTTGAAAATGAGCTCGGCGGCCAGAGTTCGTCACTCCTATCCGCGCAATTGACGAAATCCGCGGTTCGTCATAAGACCCTCCGCCGGAAGCAAGGCCCGCAGCACATAAAACCAAGCCAAATAAGCCGTTACGCACCGGAGATCGGTTGCGGCGCGGCCGCTGATGGAGCACTCCGCGTGAATCCGCGGGTGACGGAGCGGTCTATGACCTTAATGTCATTCGCCGCAAGCCTCCAATCGGGACCCTGCCCGTAAATTAGAAAAGAATGGCCCATTAGCCCCCCAGCGTTGCCGCGGCAACGCGGATCAGGAGATTGTGGAGCAGGCGAAAGTAGAGCGACCGGCAGGCCAGGACGCCCGATGGGCACAAACATACCGCCGAACCGCGGCCTGGTGCGCTCTCACACCTGCAAATCAAAATCAGGATTAACGGAGGGCCAGGGGACTATTGGGCTGTGCGGCGGGAACTGCTTTTTTTGCGGACATTGGCTCCGGGCGATGAGTTGCTTACTGGCGGCCGGGGTGTTTTGGCCGCAACCGAAGCCTCCGTATGATGCGCCAACGCAAGCAGTTCACGGGCACCCGCCAGGGCCGTTTCCGTGATTTGCTTACCGGAAATCATTTCGGCAAGTTCCTGAATGCGGGCTTCACCTTCCAGCGGCTCAACGGTCGTGAAACTTTCCCCCTTTTCAACGATTTTGCTGATGCGGATATGCCGGTCGGCAAAGGCGGCAATCTGCGGCAAATGGGTAATGCACAACACCTGATGATGCCGGGCCAATGCCCGCAGTTTCCGACCAAGCACCGTGCCCATACGACCGCCCACGTTGGCGTCAATTTCGTCAAAGACCAGTACACTCACGCGGTCGGGCTGGGCCATGATGGATTTAATGGCCAGCATGATGCGCGAAAGTTCGCCGCCGCTGGCAATTTTACGCAGGGACCGTGGCTCCTGTCCGGGGTTGGGCGCAATAAGAATATCGACCGTTTCCAGGCCGGTGGGCAGGGGAAAGCCGTCCAGAACGCCACCACTCTGTGCCAGCCGCGCCGCATCGTTTGCCGCAGTCTGAAAATGCAGATGCAGGCGGGCTTCCTTCATCCCCAATTCGGTCAGGTGGCCCTGCACCAGTGCGACAAGTTTATCCGCACCGGCGCGCCTTTGGTCGGCAAGCCGCCCCCCCACCGCGCCCAGTTCCTGTTCCAGTTCCGCTACCTTTTGGCGATTCTGCGTCGAATCCTGGTCGGCGGTCCGCAGGCGGGAAATATCTTCGCCGATTGCGGCGCGGTATTGCACCAGGTCGCTCAGCGAACCACCGGAGCCACAGTATTTATTCAACAGCCGATTCAGCAGATTCAGCCGCTCTCCCACACGCGCCAATTCATCCGGATCCAGTTCCAGGCGGTCCATGGTGTGACGCAGGGCGAATGCCGCGTCATCCAGGCTTACGGCCGCCTCGCGCACCTGTCGGGCAATGGGGGCAATTTCCCCGGCAAGCTCCGCCACATCCAGCAGAATGGCGGTAATCGCCTTCAGCCGCCCCACCACAGCGCCTTCCTGGTCGTACAGGGCTTCATAGGCGGCACCGGCCTGGCGCTTTATTTTTTCCATATTCGACAAAAGCCGGTGGCGATTCTCCAGATCGTCCTGCTCGCCAGGGGTAAAAGCGGCTTCATCAATTTCGGCGGCTTGAAATTCAAAAAGGTCCAACTGCTGCCGACGCAAAGATTCCGAAGCGGCCAATTGATGCAACTGATCCTGAATTTCCCGCCTTTGGCGGTGCAGCGCACGAAACTGATCCGCCAATTCGGTGCAGCCGGCAAAATCATCGAGCATGGCCAACTGATTGCCCGGCTTGAGCAGATACTGCGCATCGTGCTGGCCGTGAATGTCCGCCAGCGTTTCGCCGATGCTTTTAAGCATCGCACCGTTTAATGGATGCCCATTAACCGAAGCGCTGGTTCGCCCGCTGTCATGAATGCGCCGGGCAAGAATCATGTCCGGTTCATCCGCCAGGGGAAGATCGGTAATATCCGCAAGGGTTTGCCGCAATTTTTGACTGGCCAGATGGAACACGCCGGTCACGCGGGCCTCGTGGCTGCCGCTGCGCAGCATGTTCTGCGGCGAACGCAAGGCCAGCAGCAATTCCAATGCCCCCAGCACCAGAGATTTTCCCGCACCCGTCTGCCCGGTGAAACAATTCAATCCGGGACTTAATTCAACATTGGCATCGGCAATAACGGCCAGATTGGAAATATGCAGTTCACGCAGCATGGCGCACCATGGAACAGGTTTCACAGCCGGACAAAGCCGCCCCTTGTCCGGGAAGAGTATTCTACCGGCCTTTGACCAAACGCATAGGGCCGCGGCAACCGGGAACTTCGGAAGGTTGTGCCCGTTTTATCGGGACGGCCCGTCAGCCAGCGCATGGCCATGCCTGCATAGCCGCGTCCCCGGCGGCGCTGGAATTTTCGTTCGATGGCTTTCCAGGTCAGAAAGTTTCGCTGACCATTGGCGGCAATATATCGGATGCCACGCGAACTTGTGCCGAAAAGCGCCGGTTTAAGAATAGTCTTTCGCAGCAGGCTAAGGTGCAATGTGGCCACATGCTCGCCGTTTAGCCGACAGATAGATACCCGACCGGGACGCCGCAAGTCGTAGCCATACAAATTGCCGCGGGCGTCTGCATGCCACATGGCACCGTGGGTATATGGCATGCCCGGTTTCCAAAGTGTCCGCCGACCCGTTTTTCCAATAAGCCGGATGACCGTCCGATCCGGTCTCCCGGCGCGGCCACGCGACGGACGATCGGATATTCCAATCGTCGCCGTTGTGACGAGTTTTTTTCCATCAGGCAGATCAATGGCAACCGGCGGCAGGGACGCCTGCACTTTGAAACGCGATTGGCTCCGCCGGATAGCAACCACATGCGGGCGGGCGCTGCGGCGAAGGCGAACGCCTCGACATTTTTCGGAAGACTGTTTCATGGTCGGGGCCAATTTTCAACCCAAGACCGCGCATGCCGGCACGCCGGTGGCGCGGCATCAGGCGGCGGCTTCACGGGCTTCGAGTTTTTTCAGATGGCGGCGGATGAAGGTCATGTCAATCAGGCCGCCCAGCGTACTGGCGCAAATATACAGGTTAAGTCCGGACGGCGCGTTGTACAGAAAAAGCGGGAACAACAACACCATGAATTGCGACATTTTCTGCATCTGCTTCTGCTGCGGGTCCGTCGGCGTTGGCGAAAGCCGCATTTGAAACCGCATTTGCAGATAGAAAACAACTCCCAGCAGCAGGGGCAGAAGATTAAAGGCGATAAAATCCTGCCCATGATGGCTGTAGCCGATAATCGGAACCTGAAAAGATGTATGAAACCGTGCCAGGGTATCCGGACTGGAAAGATCGGTAATCCAGCCGGGAATGAAACTCGCCTGCCGCAGATCAATATCCACCTGCAATCCGGAATACAGGGCGATCCAGATGGGCATTTGCAGCAGCATGGGCAGACAACCGAGAATGCCGGCGGCCGGGTTAACATTTCTTTCCTTGTAAAGCTGCATGGTTTCCTGCTGCTGCCGCTGTTTGTCTTTGGCATATTTGGTTTTAATGCGTTCAATTTCCGGCTGCAGTTTGGCCATTTTCCGCTGCATCGTGCTCATATTCACCTGGCCCCAGCGCGTCAGCGGGTGCAGCAGCAGGCGTACAAAAAGAACCAGAATCATAATAGCCAGGCCGTAATTGCCCACAACGGCGTGTATCCAGTCCAACAGTTTAAGAATCGCCAGCGAAAGCCAGGAGAACGTGATAAACGAACACCAGCTTCCCTGATTAAACTGAATGACCGACAAATAGTTGTAAACGCGGTAATCCCAGGCGGCGGAGCCAGGCTTGCCGTGGCTGGAACCGGCCAGAATGGCCCGCTTTTTCGGCCCGCAATAGACCGTAAAAGGCATATCTGCGCGGCCATGGGCGGGAATTTCCAGCACATTTCCGGCAAGCTCAACGGCAAGTACGCCGCGCGGGTCGGCCTGGGCGGCTTTGGCCCCGACCCGTTTGACCGTTGCGTTGCCCAGGTAATTGATCCGCGGAATTTTCACTCCGCTGTCCAGCATTTCATATTCAGGCGGCCCCGCCGGCAGCGGACGGAAAATGGTCACGAAAAACCGATTGGAAGAGGCAATCCAGAGAAGTCTGTTTTTGCCCGTAAAGCTTCCCAGACTCACCGGGGCGGTATCGGCCCCCAGCATTTTAACCTGATACGTTTCGGGCGACCCGCTGATGTCCAGATATTTGCTGGCACTGTGATAGGTCGCACTTTGTACCGTCCGAAGGTCCGTTTCTTCGTGGCCCAGCGGCAAGCTGGTGCTGCCAAACAGGTTCACGGCAATCTTCAATGGATGAGCAGTCTGATTGATGATGCGCTGAGTAATCCGCAAATTCCACGTGTTCGGATTCAACTGGTAAATTTTTTCCAGCAGCGCCAGCGGTTTGCCCTTGGCATCCAGCAATTGAAACTTCAGAATAGCAGTCGTGTGATCTTTTACGCTGGCGACCGTCCACGGGGTATTCAGATTAAACAGGCCTTGGCCCGGAATATTGGCTGAACGCGAAGCAAACGCCAGCGGAAATCCCTGGCGGTGCTTCAGCAGCACCAGCGGTTTGGAGGAATCCAGCGCGGCGCGATACAGCGACGAATTGATTTCGACCCTGGCCACGCCCGCCCCGACGTTGCTGAGCACCACCGCCAGATGGAATGGAGAACCGGCATTGCTGTCACCAAGGGTCACATGCCGCACCGCGGATGGATTAATCACGACCGCCGGCAAATGTCCCGTGGACGCCGCCGCTGCCGGCGAAAGTGCCGCCGCCGGTTTTGCTTTCGGCGCAAAGAAT
>JAJZEY010000435.1 GCA_021805585.1 Planctomycetota bacterium | reverse complement strand
CAATTTTTTGCTGCTGATAGGACTGTGAACAGCGCGTTTCGAACTGCCGAATAAGGGCCATTTGCCGGTACCAATCCAGCATTTGGGAAACGGAGGGTTCAACTTTTAGACTTGTTTCAACCATGGTCGTCACATTGACACCTTTTTGCAAAAGACCGTAAACACCGCTCCCAGATCGGTTGCCGACCACATTGGCCACAGGGCAACCGACCCGCCAAAGCAACTTCCTCCAGTCCGCTATGGAGTGTCCCCGGCCTGCAGCCGTTGACATAAACGACGGGTGTATTTTAGTAGTTACCGGCGGCCAAGCCAAGCGCCCGGGGGAAATGTCGGCGAAGGGGTGTGCCCGCTTTTGTCGGGAAGGTCGTTAAGCTGCGATTCGCGCACGATTTTTTGTGTTATTTTGTGCCCATCAAGCGTCCTGCCCCGCCGGTCGCCCTACCTTCCACTGCTCAACTATCTGCTGATCCGCGTCGCCGCGGCAACGCCGTGGCGCGCCCCAGTGTGGCACAGACATTCTTGTCTGTGAAAAAAGCACAAGCTGGAATGCCTGTGTCACCTTCGGCGACGGCCACACTTTTATCCTAACCTTATGTGCTCTATTTGCTACTCTCTCCAAACTCCTCTGCGTTGCCGCAGCAACGCTGGCCCACTTGGTCATGTGCGGCGGGGTGACGCAAATCAATACCCATGGGCAGGATACCCATGCTGCGCAGCGCCGTGGCGCGCCTTCCTGGCACGGGCCTCCTGGCCGCGGTACCGCTTCTTCGGGCCGACGGGTGACTGCGTTTTCTGTCACATAAATGGCGTAAAATGCGTGTCGTTATTTGATAAAATTTAGACGCAAAATGATATTGAATCGGGCCGGATCAAATGTATACTCATTATGCATGTAAGCGGTAATCGGCTGGAAGTCTTTGGCCGACCGCACCGTCTGGTAGATGTAAAACAAGTCGCCTGATACACCGCGGTGGTCATCAGGCAGCGGCACTGAGGAGTAACAGATTATGACGCACGGCAAGCCCATTTTCGATCGGCGAGACGGTTTTACGCTGGTGGAACTGCTGGTGGTCATCAGCATTATTGCCCTGCTGATCTCGCTTCTGCTGCCCGCCCTGGCACGGGCCAAAGCTTTGGCCCAGACGACCGTTTGCCTGTCCAACCTGCGCCAGGTGGCTTTGGCGGCCACGGAATATGCCCAGGACAATCAGGGCCGCGGGCCTTCCTATGCGCTGAATCCCGCCAATGTCATGTCCAATAACACCGCCTTCTGGGATCAGATGCTGCTGCCTTATGTTGTTTCCGGTGCCACCACCGGCAAACATATTCTGGTAAAGGGGCCTGAGGTACAGTACTTTGGCCAATTCACCCCCAACACGCTGACCACCGTTTTTCTGTGCCCAACCGCGGCGGCACAGAACCAGTACGTTCACTGGTGGCATAGTGGCGTGATGAACTGGCGAACCTATGAAATTAATTCGCTGCTGGCCGGGGCGTGGCCCAATGGCGATGGCGTCAGCAATCCGGGCGCTCCGCCGCCGGACTTGGCCACCATCGATTCGCCGGCCACGACGATCTGGTTCTTTGATACCGACTGGGCGTTTCCCATGGGCCAATGGGAAGGAAACAACAATTATCCGCCCTATCCATGGGCACAGTTTTATCCTGAACACAGCCTGGCTTACAACGGCAACGATTTCTGGACGCCCTGGGGCTACCAGCAACAGGTGACCGGTGGCGAAAATGTGGCCTGCGCCGACGGCCACGCCGAAACCGTGACCATTACGGTCAACCACTGGACCACCAATCCGGCAAACACCAGCGGCCAGCTTGGCCAGTCCGATAGCGCCCAGCCCATGCAATATGGTCTGAAAATAATTCCAACCGCGCCATAACCGACGCGGAAATGTTTTGGGAGAGCACCCCGCGGTGTGTTGCCGCGGCGGGAAAGCAACTTCCAGGTTTATTTAGAAGGAGTGTCTTATGACACGTCATTTCATCATCCGCCGCATAGTGCCATTGCTTGGCATCGCGGCATTAGCGGGCACGACGCCAAATTTCGCCGGCGCCAGCGTTATTGTTTCCGATTCCTTTACCACGGGAACGGTCGGCGGCAATATCAGCGGCAGAACGCCGGACACCACGGACGCACCGGGCACCACCTGGGCGCAAAATGGTTATCCGGGCTACGCGAATGACATCGTTTCGAGTCCATCCTCATCGCTGCAGTTGGGTGCGGAAGCCGGCGACGGAATCGCCTTAACCGGCGTGACCTCGACCGCTTATGCGCTTTCTTACAGGTTCAACATTTCCGGCGACACCCCGAACACTGGAAGTGGAAGCGGATCCGGATTAGGGTTTTTCCGAAACGCCACAACCACCGGCAGCCCTGGCTCCACGGCGGGTTTCACCGGCGTACTCGTTAGCATGGCCGGTGCCGTATCGTTGCTGAACAATGGAGCGAGCGTGGCGACAGCCACCATAAGCTCCTTTGCCGTCAGCGCCACGCATTCGCTATCTTATGATGTGAACACCACCACCGGCAGTATTTCCAATCTGTTGCTTGATGGAAACGGTGTTACCCTTACCGGCACCACCACCGGCATATTCAAGGGTTCTAACATTAATGAGTTCGGCATCACCAACAACGCAGGCGGCTATGGCAATTCGTACGATTACATTAACAATGCCATAATTTCGGCACCGACCGCGGTTCCCGAACCCGCGTCGCTGGGCCTTTTGGCTGTTGGCTCCGCAGGTCTGCTGCTGGCCGGCCGGCGCAAACTGCGGGCCTGACCGCCCGCATGCCTGCCCCGCCAAACCGCATCGGGCGGCGACACCATCGGCTCTCCTTTAGGGGAGCCATCCGGAATAATTTCCGATGGCTCCCCTTTTTTTAATGCCGCCATTTCTGAAGCGGGTATAATCCTGACAACTTTTTTGGAAACAGACCTTGATGAATTCACCATGCTATAAATTTTTCCGCGTCGCACCCCTGCCGGCACTTGTCCTGATGCTGGCCATAGGCTTCTCGGCAACAGCCACATCGGCCGGGCCGGTCTATCAGTGGTCGGTGGGAGTTCCAGGCTATCATGGAACAAAACGGGCCTATTTATGGATTTCGCCCCACTGTCGCCGCGTGCGCGGTTTGCTTATTGGTGTGCAGAATATGCTGGAACAGCCGGCATTTGCCGATCCGATTATTCGCAACGCCTGCGCCAAATCCGGTCTGGCGATTGTCTGGATTTGTCCGGGGGCAACCGCCCATGATTCCGGGCTTACCCTGGGCACTCAATTCGGACCGCCGGCAAAGGCCGGTGCGGCGCTGCAGGGTTCCCTTAATCGACTGGCAAAAGTCTCCGGTTATGGAGAAATAAAATTTGCTCCACTGCTGATCTTCGGCCATTCCGCAGCCGCATCATTTATTTACGGCATGCCGGATTGGGATCCGGCCCGCATCATTGCCATTATTCCCGACAAGTGCGGTTTTCCCTCGGCAGGCCAGGGGCCGCTGCTACCTGGAATTCCGGTATTTCATCTGGAAGCCCAATGGAGCGAATGGGGTTCCGGCTGGGGATCTTTGGTCAAGTGGGACATCAGCGATTTTATTGGTGCCCGGAAGAAATGGCCCAAAAGCCCCGTGGGTGAATTTCTGGATGCCGGTACCGGCCATTTTGACTGGTGCGAAAAGTCGGCTCCGCTGGTCGCGCTGTTTATAAAGGATGCCGTGAAATATCGTCTGCCCGCCAATGCCCCCGTTACCGGCATGGTAAAGCTCAAACCGATTGTTCGCCGCAACGGATGGGTTATTGATATAACTAAATACGGAACACCTGATACCCACGCCGTGCCCTTTGCGGCATTTCATGGAAAGCCCTGGCATGAATCCTGGTTCTTTAATAAGCGGCTGGCCCAAGCCGTGAATCGGTATATGGTGCGCATGAATCGCAAAAAGCCGGAACTGATTGATTTTGTGGTCAAGGGTAAACCGGCTTCATTGAAGCGGAACGGCTTCGCCAATATTGGCGCACAGTTCAATCGGGATGGCGTCACCTTTAACGTGCATGCCCGGTATTTGAACCATTCGCCCACCAAAAATCTGCTCAATGGCGGCCCGGCGGGACATGCCAACAGTTCGATTAAATTCTGGACCATTGGCAGTGGTGCCCTTAAACAAGTTGGGCCGCATACATTTAAGGTTTATCTGCATCGTGGCGGAGTGCGGCGGCAGGGACCGCCATGGGAACCGTGGATTGTGGCCTACAGCCCGGGCGATGCGCATTATCAATCCACCGATCGGCCGGCGCACATTTGGCTGCCGATTACCAACCACACGGGCAAGCCACAAACCATTCACTTTCCGGCGTTGGGTAATGTGAAGAATGGCATCCATTCAATTCAATTGCATGCCGATTCCAGCCGGGGCCTGCCGGTGCAGTTTTTTGTGGTCAGCGGACCGGTAAAATTGGCGGCGGACAACCGCACGCTGCGGTTTACACACATTCCGCCACGGGCTAAATTCCCCATGAAAGTTATTGTGGGTGCCTGGCAATGGGGCCGCGCCACGCATCCGCGGGTGCAAACGGCCGGGCCGATTTACCGCGGTTTCTATATAGAAAAATGATCGGGCTATTGCGGGAAATTGCCGCTGGACGGGCAACCAGGGGTGCGCCCGTTTTTATCGGGAAGGGTAAATATTGCATCGTATGGATACGCCTCCGGCGGGAAAGAAAATTAAAATCATTTCCCTTCCTGCGACGAAGACGAAGCGGGCAGGATGCTAATTTCGTCAGGGGGCGAGTTTTGTGGCCGGCGCTCTTGGCGAGCGAGACGCCCGACCCCCAGAAAACTGGGGCTGCACTGATCTCGCGGTGTGTTTTCCTGCGATGAAAGTAGAAAGTAGACCGCAGGAGGGGTTCCCCGTTTCGGCGGCAGCCGCTCTTTTGTCCAATCCTTATGTGCTCTATTTTCTACTCTCTCCAAACTCCTGAGACTATGCAGCAAGCCCCGCAGTCAGGCAACTCGGGGTCAATTTTGTGGTTAAAATTGCCACATCCTGAAAGGAGGCTTGCATGCATTTCGTAGGTATCGACGT
>JAJZEY010000088.1 GCA_021805585.1 Planctomycetota bacterium | reverse complement strand
ATCCGTGAACTGCTGAGCAAGTACAAGTTCCCTGGCGATGAGGTTCCGATTATTCGCGGTTCAGCCGTGGCCGCGCTTAAGAACCCGACCGATGCCAAGGCTATCGAGCCGATCATGAAGCTGGTGGCCGCTTTGGACAGCTATATTCCGGAACCGACCCGCGAAACCGACAAACCATTCCTTATGCCGGTGGAAGACGTGTTCTCAATTAAAGGTCGCGGCACCGTCGGCACCGGCCGTGTGGAACGTGGCGTCATCAAGGTTGGCGATGAAGTGGAAATTGTCGGTCTGAAGAAAGATTCGATGAAGTCCGTTGTAACCGGTGTGGAAATGTTCCAGAAAACACTGGACCAGGCCATTCCAGGCGACAACGTAGGCCTGCTTCTTCGCGGTGTGGAAAAGGAACAGTTGGAACGCGGCCAGGTTATCGCCAAGCCCGGATCCATCACTCCGCACACCAAATTTGAAGCGGAAATTTACGTCCTTACCAAAGAAGAAGGCGGCCGACACACCGCGTTCTTCAAAGGCTATCGTCCGCAGTTCTATTTCCGTACCACCGACGTAACCGGGTCTTTGGACCTGACTTCCGGTGCGGAAATGGTCATGCCCGGCGATAATGTGAAGATCAACGTGGACCTTGGCGAATGCCCGATTGCGATGGAGCAGGGCGTTCGTTTCGCGATCCGCGAAGGCGGCCGCACCGTTGGCGCGGGCGTCGTGACCAAAATTGTCGCCTGATCCGCACCGGATCGGCTGACAATATGACAACGACTTGGATGAACCCGGCCACGCGGGTGGGTGAAAGCCCGCCCGCGTGGCTTTTCAGTGATACGGAAATATCCGGGGAATTTACCGTAAATGGTATTTTCCTCAACTGAAGTGACCCGAATTGTTTTGGGTCGCCTTAAAATCGGGAAAAATCCCCGAAACCGGCGGTGGTCTGTTTGGACTTCTCCGGCTATTTCGTATAATGATGTGCTTGGCCTTTCGCCGCGGCAATGGCCCGATGATAACGTTTATCGGGTGCGTTTACCGGCCGAAATTGGCCTCGGTTGGAGTAATTTCTCATGGCGCGTGAATGGGTATGGCTTCAGTGCAATGAAACCAAGGACCTGAACTATCGTATCAGCATTAATCCCAAGGAGATGGACACAAAAATGGTGTTCCATAAGTTCTCGCCGCGGGTGCGAAAGCACACCGAGCATAAAATCAAAAAGGGCAAATAACTCCGCTGTTTGCCGCGTCGTTCGGGCGATAAGCCCGCCGGGCGGCTTGCGACGGTTCGGCTGGCCGGTCCCCGCCGTAATGCCCCGATTGTGTTATGTACGACAGTAGCTCAATTGGCAGAGCACCGGTCTCCAAAACCGGGGGTTGCAGGTTCGACTCCTGCCTGTCGTGTTAAATGGCCGGAATGTTTCCGGCGAATGTGTTGGCCTGCAGGAATTGTCCGTGTCGGTATTAAGTATTTATAAAAAAGGTCAAGGTGTCTATGTCCGCTGGGGCACGGTCATCGGGATCGGTATTCTGGTGCTGTTGGGCGTTCACTGGGTATGGAACACCTTCATGCCGACCGCTCCGGCACCTGTTCGCCTGGTGGTGGGGCTGGTGATTGTGGTTCTGGGCGCGTGGCTATGCTTCTGGCTGGTCAACAAGCCCAACTTCGCGGATTTCATGATCCTTTCGGAAAGTGAAATGCGCAAGGTTGTCTGGCCCACCCCGGCCGGTGTGTTCCGGTCCACGCGACTGGTTATTATGCTGACACTGGGCATGGCACTGATGCTTTTCCTGGTCGATGGCGGTTTTGTACAATTGTTCAAATGGATGCACGTAATTCAATAAGTTGGCAGCCTTGGTCGCAACTGACCGCGAATCGGAGTTTCAGGTGACAGATACATCCACAACATCAACCCCCTCTCCCACCACCACCGGCGGCCCGGCGCGGCAGTGGTTTGTGCTGAAGGTGGCCTCCAACCGGGAAGACCAGGTGCGGGACGCGCTGGAACGCAAAATTAAACTTGAAAACCTTGGCGATATCATCGGACGGGTTTTAGTCCCGCGCGAACGGGTTAAACGCGTTAAGTCCGGCCAGCAGAAAGTCGCTGAGCACAAGCTTTACCCCGGCTATGTGTTTGTGGAAATGGACTTGAATTCGGATGGTACCATTCAGGAAAAGGCATGGTATCTGTTTAAGGAAACACAGGGTGTGGGCGAATTCATCGGCCAGAAGAACAAGCCGTCACCCATGACCGGACCGGAAATTGAAAAAATTCTTGCCGAAGCCGAAAAACCGGAATCCGGACCCGCGGTGAAGGTCGAATTCCAGAAGGGCGACCCGGTCAAGATTCGCGAAGGCCCGTTCGAAAGCTTCGAAGGAAACGTGGACGAAATTTTCCCGGACAAAGGCGTTGTCCGCGTTATTGTGACTATTTTCGGCCGCGCTACGCCGCTGGAACTCGAATATTGGCAGTTGGAAAAGGTACAGTAGCCTTCGCGTTGCGCCGCCGCCGGTTGCGGCCGCAAACCGTTGGCGGCGAATGCCGGATTGTGAAGAGTTTTGCCATGCGGAAATTCATTGTTCACTATTCCGGCGGCACCGGACCGAATTCGGGTGGGATGCCCGCCACAGCGCGGCCCGGCTTGCTGACCATGCTGGCTGGTGGCGCAATCCTGGTGGCTTTTGCGGTGGTCGCGTTTTTCGCCCTGACCATCGTCCTTGTGATCGCGGCCGCCGGGGTGGTGTTGCTGCTGGCCCGGCTGCTGGTGAAAAAGGTTTTTGGAACCCTGGCGACGCCCAAAGCCGCGACGCCACTATCGCAAAACGATGGACGGGTGAATGTGCGTGTGGTTCGCCACGATGAACATGATGGCCTGGCCAGTCCGTCGGAACAGGAATAATCCGGAATCAGGGCGGGAAATACCGGCTTCAGACGATACGGTCTGAAAAAATCAGAAAATTCCCGCCACGGCTGGAATTTCTGAATAACTGAATAATTCGGGTTTTTGCGGTGTGTGCCGCCTGAAACCCAGTCGCCCGGCGTCGGGTGCCAAGCGGAATGCTTGCGTGAAGTTTTACAGTTGGGTCCGCCTGTGTGGACCGCCTTTTTTGCCCAAGCGGGAAGAACGAGGATTTATCCATGGCCAAAGTTAAAGAAATATCCAAGAAATTTAAAATGCAGGCCCCCGGCGGCACCGCGACACCGGCCCCCCCGATTGGCCCGGTCCTGGGTGCCAACGGTGTGAACCCCGGCCAGTTTATTCAGCGCTTTAATGCCGCAACCGCGGCCCTGAAGGGCAAGGTTGTGGGTGTTGAAGTAACGGTTTATACGGATCGTTCATTTGATTTTGTCGTCAAAACGCCGCCGGCATCGGTGATGCTTAAGGACATTCTGGGTGCGGAAAAAGGCAGTGGCGAACCGAATAAAACAAAGATCGGCAAAATCACCAAAGCCCAGCTTCGCAAACTTGCCCAGGAAAAGCTCCCGGATCTTAATGCGCCAAACGTTGAAGCGGCTGAAAAAATTCTGGCGGGAACCGCGCGCTCAATGGGTGTGGAAATCGCCGGCTGATGGCCCGGCCCCAGCCGCGGACATGCGGATTAATTTGTTTTGGCCATCACGCCGGGCAGCCGAGAATGGCATGGATCGGGTTATGCCCTTGCTATGCGCTTTTGCGCGGCTGGGCTGCGGCGAATTCCGTTGGGCGGATGAATAACCGGAAGTGCAATGAAACTGGCGTTTTCCTCCAATGCTTTCAAGAAAACATCGCTGGAGGAAGCGCTGGACATCATTGCCCATGTCGGCTATTCCGGCATTGAAATTATGGTGGATGTACCCCACGCGTATCCGCCGCACATGCCCGCCGCCCGCGTAGCCGATTTAAAAGCCAAAATCGCGTCCTATCGCATGGACGTTTCCAACCTGAATGCGTTTACGCTTTTCGCCATTGGCGATACGTATCATCCCACCTGGATTGAATCCGACCCGGCGCTTAGAAGCCAGCGCATTGAACATACCGCCAATGCGATTGCCCTGGCCAAAGACCTGGGTGCCAAAACGATTTCCCTTCAGCCCGGCGGACCGCTATTAATGGACGACCGGCAGGCCGCCCTGAATTTGTATCAACAGGGTCTGGAACGCGTGCTGGATATGGCCAAGCAGGCCGACATTCTGCTGATGGTGGAACCTGAACCCGGACTTCTTATTCAAACCAGCGATGAATGCGCAGAGTTTCTTAAGCGGGTGAACCATCCGAATCTTAAAATGAACTGCGATCTTGGCCATTTTTACTGTGTGGGCGAAGACCCGGCCCGCGTGGTGCGCCAACACGCCGAGTGGATCGGGCATGTTCATCTGGAGGACATTGCGGCCAATCGGGTGCATCAGCATCTTATTCCCGGCCGGGGCGCGATGAATTTCCCGGACATTTTCGCGGCGTTAAAAGCGATTAACTGGCAAAACTGGGTTACCGTGGAACTTTACCCTTATGAAACGACTCCGCAGGTGGCGGCCCAGGAAGCGTTCGATTTTCTACAGCGATTCATGGAATAAAGTCGTTACGCGGAGAACCGGAGCTTCGCCGCGGATGACACGCCAACACACCAGTTCCACGCCAGGGGAAAAATAATGGGGCTATGAGCGATCCGCGCCGCGGGCCAGTGCCCGCCGGCAAGCGTTCATTCGATTGCGTCCGACACGGCTCATGATTTTGTGATTATATATTTCTAAACATTCACTACTATTTATATTTCCACATGTTCCACATCCCGGGCCAGCGCGTCGGCCGCGATCCAGCCGGACATCAGCGCCATCGGCATGCCCGGCCCCGGATGCACGGATCCACCGGCCATATAAAGTCCGCGAATATCCGGGTGGCGGTTGGCCGGCTTAAATGCGCCGGTGAATCGTCCATGGCTGGCCAGGCCATAAATCGCTCCCTGCCAGACATGGTATCGGTCACGAATATCTTCCGGCGTGAGCGCGGATTCACAGACAATGCGGCCACGGATATCGGGCATTCCGGCGCACGATTCGAGTTTTTTTAAGATGACATCCCGATAGCCGGGCAATATTTTCGACCAGTCCTGACCCTCCCGCAAATAGGG
>JAJZEY010000181.1 GCA_021805585.1 Planctomycetota bacterium | reverse complement strand
CGGGTCTTCGGTATAAAGTTTACCCGAATCAAGCGGCAGTCCATAAGCCTGCATTTTGGTCATGTAATATGCCAATTCCTTGTGCTGCACATCGCGCGGAAACAGATGGAGTCCGAGCACATTGCTCCAGATCATGTTGTATTTCTGGCTCCACGAATGCCGGAACTTAAAGCCCAGGCGGAAATGCGTGCCGTCTGCACTGGCGTCCGCCTTTTCCCATTGGCCGACAAATGTTTCAGCCAACGCGCGGTACTTTTCAGCGCGAGTTGATTCGCCGCGCAGTGTGCACAGATAGGCATACGCACCGATGGCGTTGATGGCCTTGACCGAAAGATTCGCGTTATGCGACATGGTGCCTGCAAAATCATCCGTACAAAGCTGATTTCCCGGATCAAAGCCATTTTTCGTCAGAAAATGCGCCCACTTGGTCAATAGCGCCCAATGGGCGTCGGCAAAGCCATGCTTGCCCCCCTCCGCCTGCGCAATCGCTGCCGTCAGCAGAATCATATTGGCGGATTCCTCCACCGGCATGGTTTCGCCGCCGCCATGAATGTGCCCCATCGCATTGGGATAGGCGCCCAAGTCATGAATTGAATATGGCTGTGGCCAGTATTTTTTGTCACAGAACTGGAATACCGACACCATCATCGCTTTCATTAAATCCGGATTAAGCAATAGAAACATTGGCGCAGCGGGGTAAATCACATCGACCGTCGAAATGTCATTTCCACTTGTGTTTTCATCCGTCATAAGCAGTGGCTGGCCATTGGCGTCTTCCGGCATGCCCATCATGCCGATGGATTCCCGGTAAGACAAAGCGCAAAGCTGGGCATATTTTTGGCCGCCCACCGTGGCGCAGCTGTTCCACAGTTTGTGGTCAAAGGCGCGGCACGCCTTACGAAGCGCTGAATATTGGTTTTCCGCCTTTTTAAGCATGGCCGACGCCGTGGGCGATTCATGCATCCAGTATGGCCGCAGCCACGTCCCGTTAAGATTCACGCAATACAGTTCGTCCAGAGCGGCCAGCACATGACGTGACACCGGCTTGGCTCCCACATTTCCCATATCCATTGAAATGGCTTCCACTGGTACAGCACCGGCCGATGACAAGGGCGAGAGTCCGGCTTGGGCTGCCGCCGTCGTCAGACCGCCCGTGGCGACGAATTGTGTTTCAAGCTTTGTCGCGTCGCCAATCGAACCATTCGCCTCATTCGCCGGCGCGGCGGTATCCATATAGCCCCAGGACAGATTCGGCGGCTGAGATTGGAGCACATATTGATTTTTAAGCCCCGCCTTAAGCACCAGCAACCCGCCGACCGTCCGGCTCTGGTTGACCAACTTCTGCCCCGGTTTACTCTCTACGATCGCCGCGCTTGTACTGTAATAAATTTGCACAGAATGGGACTGACCATCGGTGGATTTGACCCGCCAGGTGATATAGGTAACCGGCCGGCCACAGGCCGCAAGATCATCCGGCAATCGGGGCGTCATAAAGGTAAGTCTTAATGCAACGCCGTGACCCGCAAAATGGTAAATGCTTCGCAATGCCCACACCGCCACAGATTTCTGATGCAGCGCTGGCAGATAGGCCGGCTCGCCCCCCATCAATCGAAAACATTTCCCATCAATGCGGATAACGCTGACCATGTTTTTCACATTTCGCGCCCAGTCCTTGGTCGGGTGATAGGCCAAATGCGTGTCCCCCGCCCAGATATTCAGATAGGGATCATAGGTCAAAAGCGGAACGGCAGGCGGGCGAAATGACGCGGCCGGCCCGGCAGCGGAAACAGAACGCGCGGAACACAACAAAGCGAAAAGCAACGAGAAAGTGACCGCTGAAACACGACGCCCGGCGAATTTCATCAATGGTTCTCCAGTAAAAGCGAGGAAAAAATAGGACCAGACCTTTGCAATGTCCTGATATTAATGGAAAGGTGTAACGCGCGACAACGGAATTTATTTCCCTTTTAATGCACCTGATGATCAATATTCCAGTTCATGTTCATCGGCGAACCGCCAGTGGACGAACCGGTATTAATCAATTCATATTGCGAATGCCACTCCACATGACCATCACAAAACAACACATTCGAACCGCCTTGATGCACATTGCCCACGGATTCCGGACCGATCCAAAGACCGTGACTGCTTGGGATGGTGTTGGTAAAACTCCAGTTCCCCGCTCCCGGTTCGGCATCATACGTCCACGGGTATCCAGTGCTTGAATTGTCCGCCATTTGTCCCGTATTTCCAGTTCCCACAAGCTCCGTCAGATTCATATGGTCGGTCACAGCAATCATTTGCCCCGGGTTGGCAATCTTGCTGGCGGAAACCGGTATCCACCACGGCAATGTGCCTCCCAGGCCGCAGCTTTGGGACACAGCACCGCTGGAACTCGGATAATTGGGCCAGAATGAATTAACCGGTGCCCAATAGTTGGTTCCCCACGCGTTATAGCCATAGGAAGGAAATGAT
Source organism: Planctomycetota bacterium (assembly GCA_021805585.1). The sequence goes on along the minus strand of JAJZEY010000181.1, from coordinate 2,630 downwards.
ACAGGGCAAACATATTGGTTTGCGCCCGCATTCCAGCCACCATAGCCAAGTGTACGCTGACCTTTTACATAACCATAGCCGTTCAGGCTGCCATCATTAAAAAGGGGCATGGTTGGATTTTGCGTTTGCACATAGGCAATATATTGCGAGGAAATGGGTTCCGCAGGACAATAAAATGTTGCCGCCGATCCCGGGCCGCCCATCATGGACATCAGTTGTGGAATCCAGACGCAGAAACCGTTGATGTCCACATTTGGCAGAAAGTTGTGGCTGGTCTGCTCGTATTCCGCCATTGCCACGCCCATTTCGTGCATATTGGCACCGCAGGCGTCGGTTTCGGCGGCGGCCTTTGCCTGACTTAACGCGGGAAGCAGCAGACTGATTAGCAGTGCAATAATCGCAATCACGACCAGTAATTCCACAAGGGTAAACGCATGCCGCTTCCCCGACTTCAAGGACCAATGATCCTTCACCAATGAACCAGCCAGCGTTGCCGGCCCGGATGTTTGACGAGAGCCTTCACCCTGGTATTTGACATCGAACATGGTCGTCTCCTTGGACCGGCGTACAGAAATGCGATGTTCAAAATCAGCAAACCGGTGGATTCCGGCTGGTGATTCGCAAGTTTCCATTAACCGCCGTCCGCAAGACCGCCGTTTGCGAAAAAAAGGGCTGGCCGCTGATCGTGCTGGCCAGCCCTCCTTAATTCGATATCGGCTGTTGACCCGCATTAAAGCGCACTTTTGCCCCCGTTTTCAGGCCATCTTGCGCCGCTTCAGCAACAATAAGCCCATCGCACCGCTGGCGCAGAGGCCAAAAGTGGCAGGTTCTGGCGTTGCCACCTGCTGCAGACCGTAGTAGGTCGCCAATGAATTATATTCATTGGTCCCGTTTACCACGCTGTTGAACATTCGCACCTCAGCAATGTTTCCACTGAAATAGCGGGCTATCGGGTTATATTGATCCATCGCGCCAATTAAAAAACCCGTTGAGGTATTGCGATCTGCGGTATCCATAGTCGTGGTGCCGCTTGGCAAATAGCTTTGGGCCACATCCACGCCGTTAATAAAAATGGTAACAGCCCCAGTCGATGAATCTCGTGTCGCCGTGGCGATAATTGTATTACCACCTGTGTAGGTGAAATTGGCGCGATCTTCCTGATCGGTATTTGCGGTTGGATTACCCTCCCCGAGAACTACTCCCTGCGAATTATCAGCCAGACCGAAACCCCAGTCAGTCTGAATTCCGGGCTGCTCGTTTCCCACCAAACCATTCGCGTTATACCAATCATTATTGCCGGAAAAATCTCCCGCGTTGTTCGTCGTCGTGGTATCGAAAACAACGGTTATGCTGTAATCGCTGGTTGGTTGAGCAAGCGTGCCGGCCGCCACTCCGAAATTTCCAGCACCACCAAAACTTATGTAATTGTGACCATTAAACTGGCCGTTGGAGTTATTAACCGATAAGCCGGTGCCCGCGGCAGTCGCGCTGATTGAATTAACCGAATCAGTCCAGGTATTTCCAGCCGTTAGCGCTCCCGTACTTAAAGAACTAGCATTCCAATCCGCAACCAGGCTTGCATGCACCAACTGTCCCGTGCAAGCCACTGCCAAGACGCCAGCGCCGACAGCCCACACCGCTGACAGCCAAGATCGAGAATTAAATAGATTGGTCTTCATAAAAACTCCCTGCGAAAAAGCGATCTCACCCGCACCTGCCCTGGCCGCACGGTCAGGCAGAACAAGGACGGGTTATTTTATTTTTATCCGGCACAATCGCACCGAATGAATCCGGGCGAAAAGAGATCTCTTTACCACCAGATTCCGCCGACAGAGATATTCTAGATTATATTGCGACTATATGCAAATTAAAATTGACATATTTATTGCAAATACCCCAACGCACAAGATTTTCAGAAAGTTGGAAGCTACGTGGACAGCCAGAGCACGCGATTAGCCAAATCGCCCAATATTTCAATTGCCAGCCGTTGTGCGGAAGGAAATTCGCCCGGCCCCATGGCTGGATTTCACCCGCCTAAAACGCATTTTATTTCACAATAAAGGCGAAAATGCAAAGCCATCCGGGACTGATCCGGCAGGCAATTTTCCCGCCGTATTTCGCCTCCGTTAAAGACCGTAAATGCTTTATAGGACTATATTTCATGCAAATTAAAACAGTAATTGCATAACAATTTGCATTCAATTCTATTTTGCATGGATGGCGGCCCGACCTGTCGTATCCAAAGCGCTTCGCGACCTCGTCAATTCGTGAACCCAGATCCCGCTTGCAATGCATCCACCCCAACCCTGGCAGTTTGGCCATAAAAGCGGCTCTGGTGCGTAACCGGGGCCAAAGTCTTCGCCAGACCAGGCTTGGAAATAAACCCGCGACGACGCGAAAAACACCCATCATCTTGGATTTATCATATCGCCCGGACCGTCATGAAAATCCTTTTTAATATGCGGCGATTTCAGCGGTGCGCGGTACAGGCGAAACTCGCGCGTGATTCCGTGCAGGCTCGCCGCATGAACCGGCGACAAGCCGCCAATGCCGTTTTGTCTGGATATGTGCGCCAGGTGAAAGCGGTGGGGAATCACGACGGAATTCACTAATCGACCATTGATATAAAG
>JAJZEY010000292.1:1557-5160 GCA_021805585.1 Planctomycetota bacterium | reverse complement strand
GCTGCCTGAAGCGGTGCTGCGTCTGCCGTATGGTGCGGTGAAAGTGCATGGCTGGGTGCACAACATGCTGGTGATTGAATCCCACGGCATGATTGGGCGCATGGACGAAGTGAAAAATGGCCGCGATGTGGTGGATGGCCCCGCCGACTGGTGCGATTACAATAAAACCGCATGGACCCATCGCGGCTCCATGAGTGCCAATGGCTGGGAAGAACTTCCGTATTGGTTGCGCGGCTATGTGCCGATGGCCTACCTTTTGAAAAACAAACGCATGATGGCGGATGCGGCCCATTGGGTAAACGGTATCATGTCCACGCAACAGGCCGATGGCTATTTTGGCCCCCTGCGGCTGAAAACGGCGCATAATGGATTGCCTTCGTTGTGGCCCAATCAGATTATGCTGGAAGTGCTGCAGGAGTATTACGCGGATACCGGCGACAATCGCGTGCTGCGGCTGGAAACGCGCTACTTCCATTATCTGGAAAGTCTGCCGCCCAATGTCTTCAGTCTTGGTTGGGGCGCGGTCCGCTGGAGCGAAGGCATTCATGACATTTACTGGCTGTACAATCGCACCGGAGATGCATCGCTGCTTAAACTGGTCAAAACCATTCACCAGCATTCTTCGGACTGGACCGGCGGCGTAGCATCTTATCATGGGGTAAATTTTGGCGAGGGCTTCCGGGAACCAGCGGAATATTACGAACTTTCGCACAACAGTCGCGATCTGCTGGCTACGCAAAAAGACTGGAAAATGATGTTCGGACTGTATGGGCAGGTGGCCGGCGGCGGGTACGGAGCCGATGAAAACGCCCGCATGGGTTATTTTGGCCCGCGCCAGGGGATTGAAACCTGCGCCATTGTTGAAAACATGCTGAGTGATGAAATTTTAACCCGCATTTCGGGCAATCCGTTCTGGGCGGATCGGTGCGATCGGCTGGCATTGAACATGCTTCCGGCCGCCGCCACTTCTAATATGGATGCCCTTCATTATCTTACCGCTCCCAATCAGGTGCAATTGGATCCGGGTAACAAAGCTCCGGATATTGATGACAGCGGTACCATGTTTTCCTACAGCGCCGGTCCGGTGTTCCGCTGCTGCGAACACAATTTTGGTCAAGGGTGGCCTTATTACAATGAATCGGTCTGGCTGGCCACATCGGACAACGGCCTGATGGCAAATTTTTATGCGGATTCATCCGTCAAGACCCGTGTGGGCAACGGAAAAACCGTAAAGATTGTAGAAACCACAAATTATCCGTTTGGCCAATCCGCAACTTTTTCGATTCACATTTCTCCCTTGCAGCTAACGTCTGCCGTTGCGTTTCCACTTTACGTGCGCGTGCCGGACTGGTGCCGCGGCGCTACCGTGGCCGTCAATGGTCAGCCGCTGTCGGTGGAAGCGGCCCCATGTTCGTATATTCGTGTCCAGCGGCTGTGGAAAAATGGGGACAAGCTGCAATTCACCATGCCCATGCATGTGACCGTACACAAATGGACCACCAATCCACAGGCAAGAAATGCTGTTTCCGTCAGCTACGGCCCGCTCGCATATTCTCTGAAAATAAAAGAAAAATGGAAGGTTTATCCCGGCGTTTCGCAACTGACCCATTGGGGAGTCTACCCGGCTTCGCCTTGGAACTATGGTCTGTTGCTTGACGCAGGCAACCCGGCGGCCTCATTTAAGGTGCTTCGCGATTCACATCAGGGGTTGGCCGCCCAATGGTCGGAAAAAATTAAAAATAATCCATTTCCGGAAAGCCTGCCGGGGGGGCTGCCGTTGCAGCCATGGACGCAGCGTAACGTACCTATTGAGCTTCAGGTGAAGGCCCGTCGCATTCCGGCCTGGAAAATGAATAAATTTGGAATGATAGGCACACTGCATGAAAGCCCGGTGATATCCAATCAGCCCGTCCGGACTGTGACACTTATCCCAATGGGTGCCGCCCGGCTGCGCGTTTCGATGTTTCCAGTCATCGGCACAGGCTCGGCGGCCCACCATTGGCGAGCCCATGGCGCGACGGTCGCCACCGCGTCCTGGACGAATCCTGGTGATTCTGCGGCGGCAATGGTGGATGGAATCAATCCTGATTCATCATCCGAGGCCAGCCTGCCGCGTTTTACCTGGTGGCCCCATGAAGGAACGCGCGAATGGGTGAAGATTCGTTTTGCCAAACGCCGTACTGTTTCAAGCTGCGACGTCTACTGGTTTGACGACAAACCAATCGGGGGAAATTGCCGCACTCCGCAACGCTGGTCTGTCTATTACCGTCATAAGGGAAGTTGGCTGCCGGTGCATTCTCCAACCGTCTGCGGGGTAAGGGTGAACAAATTTAACACCGTGCGTTTTACCCCCGTGCGGACGCGGGAATTGCGACTGGTTGTCCAGTTAAAGCCGCACTTTTCCGGCGGCATATTACAATGGAAAGTGAAATGATTGTGTGGCATTTGTGGCCCGGGCCGCCCAACCGTGGCACGCGGAACAATCTGGCGGGGCGGCCCGACGGCGGTCAGTCGGCTGGCAGCTTGCCGATTGTTGCCATGAATCGTCTAAGGAACAGGATGGCCCGGACCATGGGTCTGATGCGTCCATACATTAACGGTCGACATTCGATTTATTCTTTCTTAGGAGTCCCTGATGTTTAAGGTTGGAAAACTTCTGACTATGGCACTTGCCGCAATGGCGTTGTGTGTTGCGCAGGCAGCGCCGCGCAACGCTGCCGCCGCGCCGGTATTTCGTCCACCCGCGGTGCCTCTGGTCACATTTGATCCGTATATGAGTATCTGGTCGGAGGCCAACACACTGACCAGCCATCGCACTCGGTATTGGGATGGGCGGGTGCAAAGCCTGGTGAGCCTGGTGCGAATCGACGGCAAGGCTTACCGCATTTGGTGCCAATCGACGGAAAGGATTACCGCATTATGGGGACACAGCCGGCGTCTGCTCCGGCGTTGCGTCAAGTCGGCGTGACGGTGCGTCCTACCACCACCATTTACCAGTTTGCTAACAGCAAAATTGATCTGACGCTGACCTTCATGACGCCGCGACTGCCGGCGCATCTTAAAACAATGACGCTGCCGGTGACTTACATTACCTGGACTGCCAAATCGGCTGATGGCAACGCGCATCAGGTGCAGGTGTACTACAGTACCAGCTCCGCGATTGCGGTGAATCATGACAATCAGAAAGTGACCTGGAGCCGCAAAGTCTTCGGTCCGCTTACCGCGCTTAAAATTGGTTCCACTACGCAGAATTATTTTGATATTTCCGGTGATCCGGTCGGTCTGGACTGGGGCTATATATATACCGCCGCCAGCAGCAGTCAAAGCGCTTCGTGCATTGCCGGCAGCGACCGTTGTATGAACCATTTTGTGGCCAGCGGCACACTGCCCGCCGCGGATTCCACACACATGCCGCGCCGTGTCCGCAACGGCGAACCGGTGGAGGCATTCGCATTTAATCTTGGTTCAATTGCCGCTGTGCCGGTCAGTCGCCATGTCATGGTGGCTTACGATGAAGTGTATGCAATAAACTTTTTTGGGGAACCGCAACGGCCGTATTGGCGGCATGTGTTCCATACGCCATCGGCAATGTTCCAGTGGGCG
>JAJZEY010000292.1:0-1547 GCA_021805585.1 Planctomycetota bacterium | reverse complement strand
AAACAAAGTGCCGCGTTCGATGCGACGGTTATTTCCGACGCGAAAAAAATCGGCCGCTACCAGTATGCCACCATCGCGTCCATGTCTTATCGGCAGGCGCTGGCGGCAATGGGAATGTCCGCGGATGCCAACGGCAAGCCGATGGTTTACACCAAAGAGGAAACGAGCAATGGTGATATCGCCACGGTTGACGTGTTTTTTCCCGCCTCGCCACTGTTGTTGACATTCTGTCCGCAGTTGGAGGCCGCTTCGATGGTTCCGGTACTGGATTCCGCCAGCACGCCGCGCTGGAAATTTCCGTATTCGCCGCATGATCTGGGTACCTATCCGGACTGCACCGGTCACTACAACACCGGCGGTGAAAACATGATGGTGGAGGAAAGTGGCAACATGATTATTCTCGCCGCCGCCATCGCTAAGGCGGAGGGCAACGCCGATTTTGCCACCAAATATTGGCCGCTGCTTACCCGCTGGGTTCGGTATCTGCGGAAAAGCGGGTTTGATCCGGGCAAACAGTTGAGTACCAACGATTTCCTGGGTTTTATGGCTCATAATGCAAATCTTTCGGTCAAGGCAATCGTTGCGATGGGTGCTTATGGCATGCTGTGCCGCATGCGCGGCCTGACGGCGGAAGCAAATAATTATCAATCTCTGGCGCGCCGGTGGGCCAGAAAATGGATGCGTGTGGACAATGACGGCTCGCATTACCGGATGGCGTTCAACCAGCCCGGCACCTGGAGCATGGTTTACAATATGGTTTGGGATCAGGCCCTGGGCATGAATATATTTCCCCGGTCGGTGCGCCGGAAGGAAATGGCATTCTACATGACGCAGTTGCACCGCTACGGCCTGCCTGACCGAAGCACAGTGACACAAACCAAGACCGATTTTGAAATCTGGACGGCGACACTCGCCACCCGCCATAAGGATTTCCAGACGATCATCGATCGCATTTATAATTTCCTGAATGAAACCCCGGTCCGCGTGCCTTTTGCCGATCAATATGGCACACGTAAGGCATGGGCTGGTATGCACGCGCGGCCTGTGATGGGTGCCGCGTTCATGCCCTTCATGAACAACGCCAAAATCTGGCATCAATGGGCCAGTAAGGGGGCGCAATTCTCCAACAACTGGGCGCCTCTTCCGCCTCCGCCGGTGGTGAAAATTGTAGTTCCCACCGCTCAATCCGGGCCGATTTACTGGCACTACACTCTGGACAAGCCCGCTGCCGGGTGGAACAAGCCAGGATTTGACGTATCCGACTGGAAAACCGGCGCGGCTGGATTCGGTTCGGTTGATCCTGGTGTAAAACCCCGCACGAATTGGCGGACAGACAACATCTGGCTTCGCCGCACGTTCACGATGCCCGCCGGCAAATTCAAACATTTGTGTGTTTACTGCTATCATGATGAAGATGTGCAGGTTTATATTAACGGCGTATTTGCGGCTTCGGCCCCCGGTTTCAGCACTTCGGATGTACCGATTCGAATGACGCCGGCGGGTCGCCGCGCGCTTCACGCAGGTAGAAATTTAATGGCGGTTCATGT
>JAJZEY010000271.1 GCA_021805585.1 Planctomycetota bacterium | reverse complement strand
GAATAACACCGCATTGCCGGCATTTTCCGCCGGCGATTCGCTTGATCACGTGAAGCGGGTGGCCTCACCCATGGCGGCGAAAGTAAACAATGGCGTTCTGTGCGGCTCGCACCACACTCGGCCGCGGCGAGGTGTCACGCAGGTGTTTTAACTGCCCGACGGCGGCCGCGTAATCCAGATGCTTCAGGCATGAAATAGCCTTGCGCGCCACCGACGGATGCGGGCTGAACATGAGCGCGGCAATTTGCGGCGCGGCATGACGGTCGTACATGTACACCGCCAGCGCGTGCATGACTTTTATCTGAACATCCGGATTCGGATCATTTAAATATTGCAGCAGAATGCTTTCTGATTCCGACCCGCCACGGCGGCCGAGTTCCATCGCTGCCGCCTTGCGCTCGCCCTGATTGCTCTGCTGGGCCATGGCCTGGCCAAGCTGGGTTTCATTAAGACCGCTTACCCGCGGGCCGCAGCCGGCAACCGCGATTGTTCCCGAAAGAACCAGTAACAGAGCCAAAAGACGTTTCATGGGCAAGTCTCCGACAAATTCGGCGCCGACATTCAGACACCGGACGATCTTTCCGGCGCTGGTTCCGCCGATAGTTCTATCGATACCTGCCCATATTTACGCATATTTAACTACACAATGCAAGTCGTTGCCCGTTAGCAAGTTGCGGGGGCGCTCATCTTGGCCGCCGATGGCGATTTGCAACTGTATTTCAAAGCGTATGGTGATCACCCTACCGGCAATCCGCACAACCGGTGCATGATTCAACCCGTTCGTGACGCTGGCCCATATCAGGACGGGGCACCCACCGGGTCCCAGTTTATTTTTTCAAGGGCCGGGTCGTTTCGCTGCGCGAACTGCTGGGTGAACATGGCATGATAGACGCCGCGTTTTTCCAGCAATTCATTGTGCGTTCCCGTTTCCACAATCCGGCCATCCACCAGCACAATAATCCGCCGCGCGTGAATAATGGTGCTTAATCGGTGGGCAATAACCAGCGTGGTGCGGCTGCGCATCAGATCATCCAACGAGGTTTGTATCAGGCGTTCGCTTTGGGTGTCCAGTGAACTTGTGGCTTCATCCAGAATCAAAATGCGCGGATCGGCCAGGATGGCCCGGGCGATCGAGATGCGTTGTTTCTGGCCGCCGGAAAGTTTAACGCCCCGTTCTCCAATCTGTGTGTCGTATCCTTTTTCCAGTGCGGTAATGAATTCGTCGGCATTGGCCTTGCGGGCGGCGGACAGAATGTCGTCGGCGGTTGCGTGGCGTTTGCCAAAACCGATGTTCTCCCGCACGGTGCCGTCAAATAAATAAACATCCTGAAGCACCATGGCAAACAGGCGGCGGTAATCGGCCAGGCGAATGTGCCGGATATCCGTTCCATTTAACAATATATGGCCATTGCGAACATCGTAAAACCGCGCGATTAAGTTAATCAGCGTGGTTTTGCCGCTGCCTGAAGGGCCTACGATCGCCACGGTGGCACCCGGCTCAATGCGCAGATTGATATCGTCAAGAACGGTTTGGTCGGGCCGATAGCCAAAGCCGACACCGCGAAGTTCAAGCTCTGGAATGGAATTGTCCAGTGCCCGGGCATCCGCTGCGTCGGGCATATCCGGTTTTTGGGCCAGCACATCACACACGCGGTCCAGGGCACCAAGATTCTGCTGAAGCGCCTGAAGGGAATCAAGCATTTGGGTGATCGGGCCAAGCAGCATAAGGGCGTAGGTCTGGAACATGACCAGACTGCCAAGCGTTAATTTATGTTCCAGCACCAGGTTGCCGCCATACCATAAAATGACAATGGCCATGGTGGGCACAAACACCGCCCAGCCGGTCATAAGCAGACGGCCCAGCAGGGAGGTGTAATATTGTTTGCGCACCATGGTGTGCTGCCGAACGCCGAACTCGGTGAATTCACTGCGTTCCCGGCGGAAGCTGCGCACCACGCGAATGCCGGCGAACATATCGCTGACGCGCGATGAAAGCGTGCTGCGATCATCCTGAATATTCCGCCACAGCGGCCGCAGGCGGCGGAATATCAGGTAATGAATAAGAATGACCGGCGGAATAAGCGCCGCCGCGGAGAGAAACAGTTTCCAGTTTGTGGCAATCAGAATAAGCAGAATGCAGGCCACGCGGATCAATGCGCCGATGGGATTCACGACCGCATTCTGCACGCCGCCGGCTACCTGATCCGTATCACTCATAATGCGGCTGATAATGCCGCCAGTACGGTAATCGGCGATCTGGGCCAGGGGCAGGCTTGCGATATGCGCATGGAGTTTCTGACGCAATGTGGCCGCAAGTTTGTAATTAAGGCGGCGGATGGCCAGCACGCGCACCCACTGGGAAATAACCGAGACGGCCTCGGCGACAAGCAACACAATAACCAGCGCTGCAAGGCCGTGCGAAGGGGCCGCGGCCAGCCAGTGCGCCATCCGAGCGGCCGCCTGCCGCGGAAGCATTTGGGATGGAAACGGGAGCGGACGGCTGCGGAAGACATAATCAATGGCCAGTTTAAGAACCAGCGGCGGCACCAGCGCGACTATGGCTCCCATGATGACCAGCACAATCAGTACCACTACGGAACCGTAGTAGCCGCGCAGAATCTGGCGGTATTGCCGGAATAGCTGACGGCGTGTGTATTTAAATTCATGCTTTTCCATGGAAACAGGCGCGTGGCGGCCGCCCATTTGCGGTGGCGGTTCCCGGTGGTCCTGGGCGTCGGAAAGCCGGTCTCCCTTAAGCAAACCCTGACGGAACTTTTGGCGAAAATCTTTAAACCGCTGACGACTGGACTTCATGCACGAGGCATCCTGCAAACCGGGAGAAACACTGCGAAAAACACCGTCCTGATTATAGCCGACGAATAGCTGGTGTGCGGGAAGTGGCCTGCAACAGGCTGGGGGCCGCGACTGGGCGGATTGCGAAAATATTGATGGGCCGCACCGCCGCCGCATAGGCCGAATCCGCAAGCGTGAATATCGTTGCGACCTTAAACAGTCGCAATGTCATCCGGTCGCTTTACGCGCCGCACATCCAGCAGGAAGGCGAAGACAAGTCCGGCCATGGCGGCCAGAATAAGCGGGGTGCGCGTGACCGGGTTCAGGGCTGCCGCCAGATACCACGGAACGGGGGGAACCGGTGCCGGATTTACCGGCTTGAGAGTTTCATCGATCAGGCTTTGGACATCACGCGGATGGGCAATTCGGCCCAGCGGAAGAACCTGCTCCGTGGGGTTGACGACATCCAACTGCCGATCAGCCAACCGCTGAAGAATGACCGGATTGGTGGCCACAAGATGCAGCAGTCGCCGATCCTGTGATATTTTTTCATTCAGCAGCGCCAGCGACGCTTGCAGATTATTCCGCTGCACGCGCGCCTGATGAAGATTGGCGGCGGCGGGAGCCAGAATTACCGCGGCCACAATGGCCAATGCGGCAAAAAGCGCCGCCCAGGTCAGCGCACCGACGCCGAATACAAAAGGCAGTGTCAGTACGGCCGGGGTATGACGGTAACGACGCATGAAATCATCCTTCAGCAGCCAGTGGTCTGCGCTGCTATTCTGCACTTCAGGCGTCCCCGCCGCAAGTGAAGGATAAAATCTTAACCCCCAATGGATTGCCCGACACGTTACGCCGGCCTGCGGTGGCCCGCAACGGCGATTCCCAAGACATGCGCCCGGTCCTGGTCTGAAAAATCGGCGAAAAACTATCTCGGCCGCCTTCTGTCGGGCAGGGCAACCGCCCGCCCTGGCATTTGCGGTCAGGGCACAGCCGGGCAGGAAGCCGTTCAGGCCGCCTGATTTTTCGTGCCAACGGGGGATGGACGGAATATCCGCAAACCCAGTTAACGCGCTCAACCCTCACTTGCCCGTCATAATCCCTTGCTCCCGGACGGCGCGCCATACACCGCCTGTTCCGGCAAATCACCTTAAAAGATCGGTAACGAGCTATAATTGGCTTGACATAGGGGGGGGGCGGTAAGATATAATCCGACCGGTACGATGAAACTTCAGGCCCTCTGACCGGAGGAATGGAAACTGTGCGTGGATTCGGTTCGCTGGAGCGCAAATTGTGAATTCCCATGCCCGGAAATCAGGCCCCGCGATCCACGATTCGTGGCGGAAGGTGGCGATTCCCCGATTATCCGGATTGGTAATGATTCTCGTCGCTTTCGCGAACGCAGGGCCCAAGCTGATGGCCGACGGGAAATTCGGCGGCTCAACTATAGCCGCTTGCCCCGCGCATTTCGTTGTTTCACTCTGTGACGATAAAGCTGGAAATATTTGGGTCGGCACGGAAGGCCATGGCGTTTACCGATTCAATCCGAATCAGATATCGCAATCTCCGTGGACCCAGTTCACAACCGGCAAAGGCCTGGACGACAGCACGGTGGAGGCATTGGCTTGTGATTCACGAGGTCGGATATGGGCTGGCACACTGAACCATGGGGTTGCGGTATTTAACGGAAAATATTGGCAGCGCTACGGCCTGTTGACGGATAAACGGCGTGATGAACGGGCCGGACCGATTGGCGAGCACGTCTTTTCAATAAAAGTCAGTTCCTTGGATGGAAGCATATGGATATGTACAAATAGCGGCATATCTCGCTATGAGATAGGCGGCAAATCAGGCAAGGACAAAATTGTTGGCCAATGGATTTATTATACCGTGACCGGGGGATTGCCTTCAGATGACATTTGGAAAGTCGCATTTGGGCCGCACGGGCGGGTCTATGCGGCCACAGGCTGCGATGGATTGGCCATAAGCCGCCCCATCCCAAAAGATCGCGAAGCGCTTCGCCATCACAAATTAAATGGCCCCATCCGATATGGGAGGTGGAAGATAGTAAAAAGCGGGTTTGTCGAGGCCCCGCCGTTAACTCCCCGGGGCAACGGCCTTCCCGGCAATTTATTGAACGATCTTCTTGTAACGCCCGATGGGACCGCATGGGTTGCAACCGACGACGGAATTGCATGGAGCGCCAACGGCGGCCGCCGATGGAGTTTTTTACGCGGCGAAGATTGGCTGGCCAAGGATCAGGGGCTGACGCATCCCCCCTCGCCGTCCTACTTATTCAACGCTTCGCGAAGGGCTGTGCGGACAAAATTATTGAGTGAAGAT
>JAJZEY010000349.1 GCA_021805585.1 Planctomycetota bacterium | reverse complement strand
GGTTGGCTGGTCGTGGAGCACTATCGGGGGCGGCGTTGCGGCCTTACAATGCGGACAGGTTGGTCTAAGGGATCCGTCGCCGGCGGTCCGCGAAGTTAAAAGTCGGCGGCGTCCGGTGACTGAATTTGGAAAGAGGGTTTGAAGAGGGATTGCCAGATGCGGCCCGGTCAGGCTAAACTCATCGTGCGATTAAATACCGCCTGGGGTCCGCCCGGTGTGCGGTAAGAGAATCGATTTCGTCGTTGGTCCCGATGGACCGGAACCAAAGTCCTGTTTTAGAGTGTGCAACACGTGCCACCGCTTTATTTATATGTGCTGCAAGGTCCGGATAAGGGCCGCAAATTTGAATTTTCCAGCAATGATCCGGTCATGCTTGGGCGTTCAAGCGAACTCGTACCATTAAGCGATTTAACGGTTTCCCGCCGCCATGCGCAATTGGAATGGGGGGCCAACGCATGGACGCTGACCGATGCCGGCGGTGCCAATGGTGTGTTCGTGAATGGCGTAAGAATCAACAAATCCTCAAAAATAAAAGTCGGCGATCAGATACGCATGGGTTCCACGCTGCTGGTTTTTGGAGCGCCTGTCCAGAACGTCAGTCTTGCCGAAAGCGATGAAGTCAGTCCGGGTAATGGCCCCGGACCAGCCGATTCGGCCATCATCAGCACGGTGCCGAGTAACGATGATTCCGTGGTGCTTGCGGCACCCGAACCTTCACAGGTGGCGATGGCACACTTCCGCGTTCTGCTGCAAATATCGCTGGCTATATCCAGCGTGTTTGACCAGCAGCAATTGCTGAACAAAGTCATGGACCTGGTGTTTGAACAATTGCGGGCCGACCGCGGATTCATCGGCCTGCTGGACGACGCCACCGAACAGGTTGTTCCGGTTGTGGTGCGTTACCGCAATGAAGAGCAGGTTGGCAAAATTGCCGTCAGTCAAACCATTATCCGCCATGTGATGGCGAAAAAAGAAGGTGTCCTTTCCAGTAATGCCATGACCGATCAGAGGTTTCAAAAAGGCAAATCGGTGCACAATCTTTCCATTCGCAGCGCGATTTGCGTTCCTATTAAAGGTCGCGAAAAAAATCTGGGCGTACTGCATATAGATTCCAGTGTGGCCAATTATTCCTATACGCCTGATCAATTGCGCCTGCTTACCGCCATTGGCCTTCAGACCGGTCTGGCCATTGAAGTCGCCCGCTTGTACCAGGAAAGCGTCCGGCAGGAACGTCTGGCCGCGACCGGTCAGACGGTGGCATCGCTTTCCCATTCAATTAAAAATATTCTTCAGGGAATCCGCGGCGGGGCGGACATTGTGGAAATAGGCTTAAACTCCAGCGATATTAACCAGATCCGAACCGGATGGGGCGTGTTGCAGCGGAATTTGGATAAAGTCCAGGGACTCACCATGAATATGCTTGCCTACAGCAAGCCGCGCAGCCCGAATTATGAACTGACCAATCTTCCCTACGTTCTTGGTGAATGTCTGGAACTTATTAATACGGTTGCCAATGATAAAAAAGTCATTGTTCTGACGGAAGTTAACAAAGACCAGCCGCCCGTCCCTGCGGACGCCGATGGCATTCATCAGGCGGTTTTGAACCTGCTCACCAACGCCGTAGATGCCGTGGAACCGGGACGCGGAGTCATTACGCTGACCAGCGACGTGAACGCGGCCACCCAGCAGGCGGTCATTGAAGTTCAGGATAACGGCCACGGCATTTCCGAAGACAGCCTGAAGCGACTTTTCCAGCCCTTCTATTCCACCAAGGGCCAGCGCGGCACGGGCCTGGGTCTGGCGGTTACCAAAAAAATCGTCGACGAACATGGCGGAAGCATTTCCGCGTCTTCCAAACTTGGCGGCGGCACCACCTTCCGTATTACGCTTCCCATGCAGCACCATGGAGTGGATGATTCCGGAAAAACGCTGGGTCCGCCCGCGTAAATCCCGGCGAAAAGCGGAAACCGGGGCGCGGCTGGAAGTCCGAACGCCGGTGAATGGTCTTTACCCCAGTGCCAGATAACAACCGGTTGATTCAATGAAAAAAAAGAACATAAAAAAAACAAAATCGGCATCCACCTTCTCTCCGGAAAAGCCCAAGGTTGCCCCGCCCGCCAAGTCCTGGCAGGCCAGAATAGGCACCGGTTCCAGCGCCCTGGCGGAACGGTTTGTTGAATCGCTTTCCTTTGACACCCGCCTGGCGGAACATGATATTCGCGGGTCGCTGGCCCATGCGGACATGCTGTGCCGTGCCGGGCTTATTGCCGCCGGCGAGCTGGCCGATATTCGGCGCGGGCTTGCGGATATTCTTGCGGATATTCAGGCCGGTCAATTTACTTTTGATATCGCCCAGGAAGATATTCACATGGCTGTGGAGGCGGACCTGATTCGCCGCATCGGTGAACCCGGCCGCAAGCTGCACACCGCCCGGTCCCGCAACGACCAGGTGGCGCTGGATGTTCGACTCTGGTGTCGGGCGGCGATTGACGTTTTGGCCGAACGGGTCGTCCATCTGCAAAAAGCGCTGGTTCAACTTGCCCGGGACCATGGCCAAACCGTGATGCCCGCGTTTACCCATCTGCAAAGAGCCCAGCCCATCACCTTCGGCCACGAATTGCTGGCCTATGCGGAAATGCTGGATCGCGATTTACAGCGGCTGGCGGACTGCCGGCGGCGAACCAATGTATCCCCGCTGGGCAGCGGTGCTGTCGCCGGCAGCACCTTGAATATAGACCGGGCGTATACCGCCAAACTTCTTGATTTCCCCGGCGTGGCTAACAATTCGCTGGATGCCGTCAGCGATCGGGATTTCGTGGTGGAATTGGTGTTTGACCTGTCCATGATCGCCATGCACCTTTCGCGCTGGGCCGAGCAGTGGATTATTTATACATCCACCGAATTTGATTTTATTCGACTTGCCGACGGCTACACCACCGGTAGCAGCATGATGCCGCAGAAGCGCAATCCGGATATGCTGGAATTAATTCGCGGCAAAACCGGCGGTGTCTATGGGCAACTTGTGGCCATGCTGACCATGCTTAAGGGCCAGCCCCTGGCCTACAACCGCGACATGCAGGAGGACAAACGCTGGCTGTTCGCCGCATACGATTCAGTGGAGGGCTGCCTGTCGATCGCAACGGAAATTGTGCGTTCCACACTGCCTAAGCCCGCCGCGATTCGGGCACGCCTGAATGAAGGCTTCCTTGATGCCACCGTGCTGGCCGAGTATCTGGTAAAAAAGGGCATTCCCTTCCGCACCGCTCATCAGGTGGTCGGGGCGCTGGTGGCACGGTGCGAACAGGAAAATATCCGGTCGCTGGCCGATCTGCCGCTGGAAATAATGCGGCTGCATTGTTCCGTCATAGGACCTGATGTGCGGGAGGTGCTGGGGCCCGATCAGGTGGTGCTCGCCTATCGGTCGCACGGAGCCGGCGGACAGCGGCAGTTGAAGGAACAGTTAAAGCGCTGGCACAAAAAGTTTGGCTGATCGCCGTGACTTTCGCCGGAGTCCGCCGGTGGCGTGAATCCGCGTTTTTGTCCCCTTACAGTACGTTGCCCCGGGCGGGTGGAAAAGGAGTTTCCCATGCGTGTATTGGTAACCGGTGCCGCCGGTTTCATCGGATCCCGACTCGCCGCCGCACTGCTTGCCCGCGGAGATACCGTCGCGGGTATGGACAATTTCAACGACTACTATCCGGTCATTCATAAACATCGGCATCTGCGGGATATTCAAAAGAATCCCAATTTTACACTTCTTCAGGCCGACCTGCGCGAAGCGGACAAAATGCTGGAAATCTGCCGCTCTTTTCAGCCTGATTCGGTGGCGCACATTGCGGCCATGGCTTCGGTGCGGTTCAGCGTGTCGCATCCACTAATTTATGGCGCGGTCAACGTGCAGGGAACGATGAATCTACTTGAGGCGGCCCGCTCGGTCGGTCGGCCACACTTTCTTCTGGCCTCCACCGGATCGGTTTATGGCCAATCCACGCCCACTCCGTTTCCGGAAACTGCCAGCGCCGACCGTCCGCTGGCGGCCTACCCGGCCAGTAAACGGGCCATGGAACTTTTCGCGCACAGTTTTCATCACCTCTGGCAGATGCCGATGACGGTTCTGCGTTTTTTTAATGTCTATGGACCGCATGGCCGGCCGGACATGATGCCCTGGCAATGGACGATGGACATTGCCGCCGGCAAGGAGCTGACCCTTTACGATGCGGGGCGGCTGCAGCGGGACTGGACCTATGTGGACGATATTATCGCCGGTTTTATTGCCGCGCTGGACAGGCCCAATGGGTATCAGATTTATAATCTCGGGTGCGGAAATCCGGTTGCGAATATAGATTTCGTCCGCGAAATTGAGCAATTGCTTGGCCGAAAGGCTTTGGTGCGGAACGTTCCTTCGCCGGCTTCTGAACCGCCGGTGACATATGCGGACATCAGCAAGGCTCGGCTGGAACTTGGCTATCAGCCGGTTATTCAGGTACGCGAAGGCCTGACACGGTTCATTGCCTGGCTGCGGGAAGAAGGCCTGTTGACTTAGGTGGCCCAACGGGTTTGACGCCTCGGTCAGCTTTGTTGGAGACCGATTCCAGTGGACCTTTCCGGTCAAGATTGCCCAGCCTCCCGGAGAGTTCCCTTTTTTGGCGGATTTGAAAAATCATATTTTCACTTGCCTTAACGGTAAAGCATGGTAAACTGGAACATGTCCAATAAAAGCGGACGCTGTGAAACGGCAGACGCAAGTTGGTCCGCGCATGACTCTGAATTGGATTGATACCGATTCACTGTGTGCGCGAATCGGGTTTCAGGAGAAACCCGGCCGACTTTTCATAATCAGGCGTCGCGTCAATTTTGGGTGAACAGTTCCCTGTTTGCCCGGCGAAAAAATGAATAAGGCCCAGGTGTGGAGAGCCAACAGGCCGGTGACGGAAATTCGCTTGTGCAAAGTGAAATTTTCATTAATCGGGCTACGCGAAAGGCCGCGGCACGGATGTCGGGCTATAATCGAACGGATTCGTTATGAAAGCTTTACCCAAATCCTTCCTTACCCGCACCACCTTTTCCACGGTGGCAATGCGCGATGAACCGTTCAATTTTCGGCTTGGGTTTACGCGCGATTCTGCTTCAGAACGCGGAATTTTTCTCAACGATTTTCGG
>JAJZEY010000086.1 GCA_021805585.1 Planctomycetota bacterium | reverse complement strand
GGGCTACCGGGTGACACTTGCGGCCAAAGGGCTGAGAAATGCCCGATTTCTCTGTTTCGGCCCGCATGGAACGCTTTTTGTAAGCGAGCCGGCGGTCGGCAAAATTGTCGCGTTGCGCAAACCGGATTCGCATGGCTATTTTCAATCGCGCGATACGTTTATTTCCGGCTACCGAACCATTCAGGGAATGGTGTACCGCAAAGGATGGCTCTGGTTTACGGTCAGCGGAGGAATTTACCGCGCAAAGGATGACGGCAAGCCGGGAAAGGCCACGAAAATAGTCAAAGTGCTTGGTGGCCTGCCCCATGGCGGTGGCCACTGGTGGCGCAGCCTGTGCATTCGGCACGGACATTTTTATACCAGCATCGGTGACCCGTCTAATTTCTCCAACCAGATAAAGACCGACCGGTGCAAAATCTGGGAATACAACCTGAATGGGACCGGCCGCACGCTTTTCTGTTCAGGCCTGCGAAATACCGAAAAGCTTCTTTTCCGCCCGGGAACCGGCCAATTGTGGGGATGCGATGAAGGGAGTGACCAGATCGGCATCCCCCTGGGCGAAACCTGGCAGATGCACGCCATTACCAATAATAATCCGCCGGACGAATTTAACCATTACGTACGTGGCGCGTTTTACGGTCAGCCTTTCATTACCGGAAATGACATGCCCCGTTATGAATATGTGAAGCAGTATTTTAAAACCGGCCATCCGAATCTGCCCAAATGGGCGGCCATGTGTACGATTCCGGCCTGGGATTTCGGTGCCCACTGGTCCACGGTGAGTTTCTGTTTTCTGCGGGGAAATTATTTTCCGGGTCAGGCCGGAAATGCCATTATCTGCTGCCATGGTTCATGGGACAGCATTCCGCTGGTCGGCTATAAACTGCAAATGGTTCTGTTTGATAAATGGACCGGCAAACCGTACGGATCACAACTAGGCAAACCGTACGGATCACAACTAATTGTTTCCACCATGCATTCCGACCATAAGAGTTTTATGGCGCGGCCAGTGGATTGCGCCCAGGCACCCGATGGAACGCTGGTGTTCAGTTCCGATTCCAACGGCTGCGTTTATCGTCTTAAATGGACGGGCACGACCGCAAAATAGTGTTAAACGGCGAATGGACCTCGGTAAGGCGCAATTCATATCGAGCGCTCGGGTTAGTGCCGGAAATGTCGTTCGCCGGTCAGCACCAGCACCACTTTATGCCGGTCGCACAGGTCAATTGTTTCCTGGTCCCGCTTTGAACCGCCCGGTTGAATGATTGCCCGGACACCTGCCGAGATAAGCAGTTGCGGGCCATCGGCGAATGGGAAAAAAGCATCCGATGCGGCCACCGACTGCGGAAGTTTTTCAGCATGGCCATTCTGCCGGGCCAATTCCAATGCCAGGCGACAGCTCGTAACACGGCTCATCTGTCCGGCACCCGCAGCCAGCAATTGCCCACCCGCCGCCAGAGCGATGGCATTGCTTTTTACGTGCTTGCAGGCCAGCCAGACAAATTCAATATCCGCCCATTGTGAATCGGTTGGGGCTACTTTGGAAACCACCCGGCAGGCTGCCTTATTAAATCCGCGCATATCCGTCTCCTGCACCAGCAGTCCCCCCGCCACACTGCGGAAATCCAGCGATTGCCGCGGTATCGCCGCCACAGGTCCGGTGGCAAGCAGACGGCAATCCGCCCAGCGGTTTTGCAGCATGGCCAGGGCGGCAGGCTGGAAATCCGGCGCAATTAATACTTCTAAAAATCGCTTGCCCTGAACAATATTTTGTGCCGTGGAAACATCCACCGGCCGGTTCAAGGCCACAATGCCGCCAAAAGCCGCTATCGGATCGCCGGCGTAAGCCAGATCAAACGCTTCCGCCAGGGAATCGGCGGTGGCACACCCACACGGATTGGCATGTTTAATGACAGCCGCCGCCGGCCCGGCGAATTCGCGCACCAGCCCCAAGGCTGCGTCCGCGTCCAGCAAGTTGATCCAGGAAAGTTCCTTGCCATGCAATTGCCTGGCGGCGGCGATGCCATTTGGCGGCCGCGATGTCGCGTAAAAAGCCCCGCGCTGATGCGGGTTTTCACCATAGCGCAAAGTCTGAACGCGGGTTAAATCCGCAATCAATTGCGGAGTAAGGCCCGCTTGTTCGGCGGAGTCGGAATCTGTGGACGCAAAATAATGCCGTGACAAATAGGCATGAATCGCCGCATCATATTGCGCCGTGCGGCCGAAAGCCCACATGGCCAGATCCAGGCGAAACGTATGGGTGGTGCCCCCCTGGTTGGCCCGCATATTTTTCAGCAATTTATCATATTGAATCGCATCCGTGACAACCGCCACGCTGCGATGGTTTTTAGACGCGGATCGAACCATTGCCGGACCGCCAATATCAATATTTTCAACCGCATGGTCAAACGGGCAGGCGGGATCCGCAGTCACTTTTTCAAACGGATACAAATTCACCACCAGAAGATCAAGCGGCGAAATACCATGGGTACGCATCGCCTGTTGATGCGACGGGACGTCGCGCAGCGCCAGCAGTCCGCCATGAACCGCCGGATGCAGGGTTTTAACCCGGCCGTCCATCATTTCCGGAAAGCCGGTCAGATCGGCTACATCGCGGACCGGTAGTCCGGCCTCTTGAATCGCCCGGGCGGTGCCGCCCGTTGAAATAAGTTCCACATTAAATTCATGCACCAATGCGGTCGCAAGTTCCACCAGACCGGACTTATCGGAAACGCTTAAAAGGGCGCGGCGAACAGGCACAATATCGGGAGAATTCATCGTTCATATCCGTTATTCAAGAAACAGGCGGGAGTGTCCGTGAAATTCGCCCGGATTTCCGGTTCTCGGCGCTTTGTTGAAACCTTGGCCAAGTTACGGCCGGCAGCCTGGCCAACGGTCAAAAAGTTCGCTGTACGATTCGCTTCTGCATCGTTGTGGACGCAACCGGCTGCGGCGATATCTTTGGGGAAGGCCGCCGGCCTGCGGCACAGTTGTCCGGCGGTTTACCACTGTCGCCGAGGTTGAATCGCCGCTACACGGCCATATTTAGATGCCACAAAAATTGTCGGCAGAGTTGCGTTATAGGCGAAAAACTTCGCACCGTTCAAAACCGCACCGTCCGTAACCCGGCCCGAGTTGATGTTGATCATCTTTAAATTGCCCGATACCGTGGAGGCGTAAAGTGTGGCACCCTTCCGCGCGACAATTCTGGCGATACCCGGTACCGGACCCCATAGAATTTTTCCGTTAACCGAATTCAGGCTGAACAATCCTTTGCCGCCGGTGGTAATTAAAAGCTTCTTTCCGGAAATTCCGGCACGGTGCGCCATGATTCCGGGTAAATGCCGAACCCATGGTGAAACGCCGGACTGGGGGTCCACAGCGTAAAGATTGTTATCCAGACAGGGAACGAACGCCAGAGAATCATTTGCCGTAAGCGGAGCGCGAATACCACCTTCGAGTGTGCGCTTCCAGCCATGATTCCCATCGGTCGGAATGCGGCCCCAAAGATAGCCGAGCCGTGAACCAAAAATAACCGTCGAGCTTGCCACCACGGGCGTGGCAATATAGGAGTCGCCCGGTGAATCTTCGGTCCATTCGGGAAAGAAAGGCGGAAAAGCTGAAAGAGCGTTGAACCCTTCGTTCAGCGAGCCAATCAGCAGGCGACTTCCCGGAATCAGAACCGGATATGTGCCTGGCGGAAATGGCAGCTTGGCCTGGGTTTGGGTAGCGCCGGTGCGCGAATTAAGGTAATGGGCCGCGCTGCTGGATAGGACGATAATCTGGTGTGGGCCGGAAACTGCCGGTCGCGATATTGACGCATTCAGGCCATGAATTTGTCGCGTCCAGCGGACGGTGCCGTTGGATGCGTTAATGGCCACAATATAGCTCTTGCTGGTAAGTACATATACCACATCTCCGACGTGCCAGAGATTCACGACCTGGTCATGATTCGATGACGAAAGACCAATAGGCGTCTGCCAGCGTACCCGCAGGTTGGTCGCGCTTGCGACTCCCCGCGAAAGAAGGGGCGAGGCATAGGCTTTGCCTGTTGCCGCCCGACAAGCCGCGGATGCCAGAAGCACCGCGGCAACGCACGCAAGTCCTGAAAGCCACCGTGGCAAAACACCTTTGGCATGGGAACGCTTCATTGAACACTCCTCGCAGCATGAACGTATGTATACGACCGAACGTTTTTGGCCGACATCCGTGCGGGCCAACGCATCCTTGCTCGCACCCTCCATTATAAGCCGCTATCTTACGGTTGTTAGCGGCAGGGTCAACAATGGCACTTGCGCCATGGAAGACTTTTCCATCAGCGGGTATCATAACCGAAGTTTTCGGACCGGGATAGGATTCCGACCGCCCGTCAGGCGGCTCGCTTTGGCGACGCCGATTCACGGATAATGTATCGCTCGTGCATAAAGGAACATCATTTATGGCCAATCATACGCAACGCTCCACCCACTTCCCCGTCCGTCCCACACCCTTTCTGCTGGCCGCGGCGGGCATCATTTCGGCAATGCTGGGCCTGAATCCGGTGTGTCACGCGGCTGTCGCCACCAGGCCCGCCGCGCCGGTCAGTCTGCTTAATCTGCCCTATTCGGTAACCCCGGCCTATGTCAGCAAGGGAAAGCCCACCCTGGCGGTAATCAATGGCGAACGGCTAAGCGAAAAAAAGTTCGTAAACTCGCTGATTCTGCTAAATGGCGTGCCGCTGTTTCAGAAGTGGATGCAATTGACTCTGCTCAAGCAGGCGTGCGATAAAGCCGGCCTGCTGGTCGGGCCGGCACAGGTTCAGGACCAGTTGAACATCGCTATTAATTCGCTCGCCGCGGACAATGTTCCCGTAAATGAACGCCTGCCCGTTCTGGCCAAACTGCTCGCCCAGCGCGGCGAAAATCTGCTGACCTTTAAAATGGACCTCGAACGCAACGCCTACATTCTGGCCCTGGCCCATGGCCATGTCCATGTTACGGAAAAAGAAATTACGCTGGCTTATGAAGTCAAGCTCGGTCCGAAAATTGAAGTTCGAGACATTGTAGTTAAGAATTTTGAGGACGCCGCCACCGTGCGTCATCTGATTATGGATAAACATATCAGCGCCGCCGTGGTTGCGGCCAAATACAGTGTTGACCGTCAAACCGGCGCCAAGGGCGGCCTGGAACTGATTCCCGTTAAGGATTCAACGTTGCCTTC
>JAJZEY010000196.1 GCA_021805585.1 Planctomycetota bacterium | reverse complement strand
AGGCGTTTGATAGAGGATTTTGGCGTGCTGGGAACCCTAACTTTTTGTTGTGACAAAGCACTGGCAGGTTTCGTCGTCGCGGTAGGGAAAATGATTTTAGTGCGATCTTACGCCGACGGCCCATCTCTCTAAGTAATATTTTTCATTCCCGATAAAAACAGGCCTACCGGCGTCATTTGCGTTGCGCATTGGACTTAATCTTGTTCGTATCCATCGTTACCGCTCCGTGCCGGGCCAAAGCACCGCCATCCTGAATGGAGGCACTGTTCTTTATGGTTATATCCGTAGTGGCAAGAATGGTGCCTTCAAACGTGCTTTCGGCACCAAGTGTAGCGGAACCGCCGACCTGCCAGAAGATAAAATTTCTGGGCTCAGATCCATTTCCCCGGTTAATGGAAATAACCGCCGAATTGGTTGCGGTGGTCAGTGTGGATCCAATCTGAAATACAAACTGGGCTTTTTTTTCATCTTGGCAGTCCAGTGTAAGTGTTCCATCCAAAGTCGCGGCCGATGAAAAACAATACACCCCGGCCAGAAGCGTTAACCCGCCAAGGTCCTGGCCGCTTAAATCGTGGGTCGGTTTCATCCCCTGAACCGCTTTATATGCCGCAGTCAGGTCAAGATGCGCCTTGCGGGCCACATCATCCGCCATTCGCTTGGCGTGGGGTGGCAGAACGATACCCGGCGGGAAGCCGGTGAGATTCTCGCTGTGGCTGGTTCCCACATCCCCGCCATGCACGGCGGTATCGCCGGTATTCGTGACGGCGCTACCGCCAAGCACCGCAAAATTTGCGGCGGAATCCAATATAATTTGAACCGGCGTGTGCAGCGGAAGTGTGCCCAGCGGTGCAACCACCAACATGACAAGCGTTTTATTTACCATGGCCAATTCTCCTTTTTCACACGCTGCCCGGTGGGAATGTGGGATAATAGCGTGACTGAACTTCGGCTGGGCATCGTGGAGAACGAGCTAAAGGGAAGCTGGATTCCGGGTGGGCACCGGGGCGGCTCATTCCCGGATTTCTAAAACAACCCGGTTGAGACGTGCGATTTCAAGTGGCCATGCTCCAGCACACTTGAACCAGAGTATAGCAGCAATTGGTGTACCGCAGGTGGATTTGGTTAAATATTTTTAATTCAGACGGGCGAATGATGCGCGGATGGACACAAATGCCGCGTATTGTCTGAAAAGCCCGGGCGGTGCGGACGGTAAATAGAATGAAACCGAATCGCTGGTTGTCCGGGAATCGCCAATGTTGTCCAATCCATGGAAATTATGTCCACCGGCTACGACAGCGCGTCATAAGGGTGTACATTCCCGCCAGGGCCGCTCCAGCCAGCACAAGCGTTGCCGTGGCGGGCTGACCAACCGCCGCCGGACCCGTACTTACACTGCTGCCGGCACAGTTGCTGATGGTGTTGGCATCCAGTGTCACAGCGCCGTTGCGTGCCAGGGCACTGCCGTTGGTAATACTGGCACCGGTATTCAGCGTAATGCTGGTTAACGCAAGAATATGTCCTTCAAATGCGGTCCCAGTGCCCAGCGTCGCGGAACTTCCCACCTGCCAGAACAGATTGCAATCAGGTGTTGAACCGGAATTCAGCACCACAACCGAAGCATTGCTTGCCGTGGTCAGTGTGCTGCCTATCTGAAAAACAAACTGGGCGGCCGAATTACCCTGGTCGTTAAGTGTCAGCGTTCCCGTAAGGCCCGCAGAAGTAGAGAAAAAGTAAACGCCCGGCGTCAGCGTTAATCCGCCCAGATCGGTTCCTGTCAGATTCTGCGTTGGTGCCAAACCCGCGGCCGCGTTGTAGGCGGTTGTTAAGTCACTCTGGGCCTGACTGGCGGCTGCATTCGCGGAATCCAGTGTGTATGGAGATGTCACGCTTCCCGGCGGAAAGCCGGTAATCGCCGTGCCCGGACTCACACCTACATTTCCCCCATTGATAATCGTGCTGCCTGTATTGGTCACGGTTGACCCGGCCAATACCGCGAAATTCCCCGCCGTGCCCAGCGTCACGGCGGCCTGTGCCGCCGCCGGTGAAAGTGCCAATGTGGCAAACGCGGCAAACATTGTGGTTTTGGTAAACATCGGCTGCCTCCAATTTACTTTGCTTGCCGGGCGGCGACTCCAACAGGCTGCATTGAATCAAAAACGTTTGAAGCCTTGCATATGGCCCGGCCCACCTGTTGAGATTTCTTATATGATGAATAATCTCAATCAATGTGTTTATGCAAACCATGTGCCGTGGTTAAAAAAACAAGAAGCTGGCTGAATTCATGCGACTGCTTCTGAATTGGGGACGCCTTGTGTTGATTGATTTCCATGGGCGACGCAATGGAGATGTCAAGAACGCCTCGGCCGGACAAAATGTCGCGGACAATTTGTCCAAATTGGTGGCCGGATCAGGCGTTCGGGCGGAAAATTGCCGGGCTAATCGGATTCTTGCCAAAGGTATGGATATTGCATAGTGGTAGGTGGGGTATTCACATTTTTATAGATTGCGGACCATTCCAAACCTTGGGCTGAAGGTGCGGGCTGCGCGGCCCGTGAATGCACCGCGTCGCATGGACTTTCCTTCAGATAAAAGAAGATGCCACGGATTGCGGATCGGTCGGCCAAAAAAAAAGGACAGGGACATTCCGCCCTTTCGGTCGGAACGTCCCCGTTTACACCTGTGCCCCACTCGCGTTGCCCCACTGGCATTTGCCGCCCCACACCACGGACACTTTACCACTTCTTTATCAGGTATTTGTGGTCTATGCGATTCCAGGAATCGCGCACGGCCTGTCGGGCCAACTCCCAGCTTAACGTGGATTTTCCCCGATGCGCCGCCCAGTCCCGTGTCAGAATCAATTCAACCTCGGCGAAGGTGCGGGAATCATAAAACACCCGCGATTCCCAGCCATATTGGTAGGCCGGCGCATATTCTTCGTAGGGCACGCCATCCTTGACATAGGGACGTGAATAATAGGTGGACAGCCAGAAACCATGTTCCACAACCGGGTCGACATCGTCGGCCGGGTTTTCGCACATCCGGTCACCCCCTCGGTTGGGATGGCGGGCACCGGCCGTTGCCGTCAGACCTGATTTTGGAGCGGCCATAATGAATCCCGGGCTGAATTCCGGGCTGAATTCCGGACTGGCTCCGCTGCGGTTGACGTCGTGCAGTGTCATGGTTTAGCTTCTCCATTCAATGTTGTGGCTCATTCATGAGCCGCCATGGGCCGTCCGGTTTCGGGCGGCAATCCGAATTCTTCAGAAGAAAGGCCAGAAAACTTTCTCATGCCCGTGTTGTACGCAATTCGCGTGCCGCTTTTCAAATCGGCGGTCACCGGACGGAATTTAATGGCGTACCATATTGGTTCAGCTGGTGAAAAAATTCGCCCGCAAACGTGGGCATCGCCTATTTATGGCCGATTGTGCCCTTGGGATTTTCACCCGTATGAGATGCCATTATGCTGCGCCGCATCGTCCTGTTATGACCGACCAGTCCGCCAAAATGTCGCGGACAATTTGGCCCTGGCGGTGCCTTATTGGCGGCGCAATCCGGAAAACGGCCCGTTTTGCGGATGATCAGGTCATTTATCGCTTCGGCATTGCAATTGCAATAGCGGTATTACCGGGCCAGGTGGCCTGTGTGTTGCTTCGCGTCGCCGTTCGCCGCGGCAAGCCATCCGGATATCTGTGGCAAAGCCTCATCGGGGATTCAACATGTCTGAAGCCATGCGGCAATCGGAAAGCGGGTCGGCAGCCTCTGCTAGAGTATCGCTGGCCGGTGAAAGCTTGCTGAAAACGCTCGAATCGCTGCAGCGGGATATGTTGCTTATTGCTCGTCATCTGGAGGGAAACGGGTACCGCGTTTCCGTACCGGCCGATCTTCGGGACGGCCTGCCGTTTGGCGCAACGCTTGACTCCAGCATTCGCAAATGCGTGCATGACCTGCACGCCCTGACGGATGCCATGGCCGGGGAAGTCGCGCAGCGCACGGCTCTTGAAAAACAGTTACTTGTCAGCCAGACCGTCGCCGAGCAATATCGTCACCTTGCCTTTCATGATCCGGTTACGGCGTTGCCCAATCGTATTCTGCTTCATGATCGGCTTGATCGCGCCTTGGCGCAGGCGCGGCGACACAAACGATCGTTCGCAGTTCTATTTATGGATATTGATAAGTTTAAGGATATAAATGATACGTTTGGCCACGCCGCCGGAGATGCTATCCTGCGGCTGGTCGCCAACAGGCTGCTGGCGTGTATGCGAACCGAGGACACCGCAAGTCGCGCCGGCGGTGATGAATTCCTCTGCCTGTTGATGGAAGTCAACAACAAGGCGGCGGTAACCGCTGTCGTCGAGTGTATGGTCGCCCAAATCGCCCAAGGTGCCGGCACGGTCGGTTTTAATTGCGCCGTGAAACTCAGCATCGGCTGCGCCATGTGCCCGCTTGATGGCGTAACCCCGGAAGTCCTTTTGCGAAATGCGGACAAGGCCATGTATAGCGCCAAACGGCTCGGTACAGGCCTGGCTTTTTGTGATGATCATGCCGCGGAGATGGAAAACAGATGGCAGGAAATTCCCACCAGCTCGCCAACCATGAGAATGCCCAATGGCTATCGATCTTAAAAACCCGCGCTCGAACGGCGGCGGCGATTCGCAAATTCGCCTGAACCGCACGTGCCGCGGCGCAGCGGAGCCGCAAGGCAATCACGCCCCCTGAAAAAAGGCGGGCCTCCCCATTCCCGCCCCACCCCGGATGTTCCGCGATCTCTAAATTCAACTATCACCCGAACACCCGCTCCCACGTGGGGCATAGGCGTTAACTTATGGACTGGTACGAAATAACTTCCCGAAAAAGCAAATTAAAACGCGACATGAAAATCCGCCTGCATTCGCTGTTGTCTTAATGGAACGACAGGGCCGCGCCGGTCCAAACCTGAATCGAGAAGTTATTTCGGCCCCGTTCCTAAGGACGAACTATCGATTACATTTATGCGCTGCCCATGGCAATGGACCCCTGCGTATCCGCGTTATTCGCGAAATCCGCGGTTTTGTCCCGTTACACCGGCGGCCGCGCCGAGATCGATCGCCGGCGCGTAACAGTTTAATTGGCTTGGTTTTACCTGCCGCGAGCCTTGCTTCCGGCGAGGGTCTTTTGACGAACCGCTGATTTCGCTGATAACGCGGATAGGAGTAATAAACCGTG
>JAJZEY010000430.1 GCA_021805585.1 Planctomycetota bacterium | reverse complement strand
GTGACACACGTATCGGAATGGTAACCGGTCTGGCAATTATTGTGCTGATTGGAGCACTCCTTTCCATGTATCTGGATAGGGCACAAAGCTCGGTCCAGCCGGCCGCGCTGGCATCGCTGGGCAGCTCTTATCGCGATTCCCTTATTAACCCCCCCACCAGCATCGTGCCGCCGTCCCCCTCACCGGCGGCTGCACCCGCCGCACAACCACCAAGCCGCGGCATGGCACCACACATAGGCGCAGCTGCCGGAAATTCAGCAGCGCCCGCCCAGATGGTCATGGGCAATGTTTACAATTCATCCATCAACGCAGTGCCCACACCACCGGGCAACGCCCCCATCGGTTTTGCGCCGGTTGGGAACCTTAATCCGATTGAAAATCACGCACCTGCTCAAACCGGTGGCAATGCCAGTATCCGCACCTATACGGTCAAATCGGGCGATACACTCACGCATATTGCGTGGCTTTGCTATCACGATGGTGGCCCCCTTGCGGTCCGTCGGATCATTCTGGCCAACGCCGCCACATTGAAAAATATCCACAGCACGTTGCACATCGGCCAGAAGCTCATCATTCCACCCGCCACCGTTTCAACTTCGGTTGCGACGCACATTGGCATGAATCTGACCCAGATGGCCGCCACCACCAATTCCGGCCGCCTTCCGGGAATGCAACGCGCCCGGCAGGCCGCGACGCAATTGATCGACGGCTTTTTCCCCAAGTCTTCTACCGCCAACCCGGCGGCGGCGGCCGGGATTACCTATAAAGTTAAACCGCATGACACACTGGCCGCGATCGCCCGAAAATTTATGGGCAGTGCATCCGTGGGAAATATTCACCGCATTATGGCGGCGAATCGCATGACCAATCCGAATCGACTTGCCGTGGGCATGGTCCTGCGTTTGCCCGCCACCGGGCACTAAAACAACCGCGTGCCGGGCGAATTGCCGGCATGATTCATTCCGCCACCATTTCTATGCAAACGACCCAAGCGCCAGGGAATCGGCCATCCGGTTCACCCGCTGGCTTGACCGGAACCGGGTATCATCTAGAATAGTGGTCCCCAGGCACCAGTAGCTCAGTTGGTAGAGCAGCTGACTCTTAATCAGCGGGTCCAAGGTTCGAATCCTTGCTGGTGCATTAAAACCACACGATACAATAAGCGGTTTCCCGGCAGGCTCTTAAAAAAGCGAAAATGCAGGTTCTTCCGCGGTGCTTTCGTAATCCTATGGCGCGTTTTTGGCGCCACTATGGCCGGAAGGTTGCGGTGCTCTGGCGTCGCGAAAATCCACTAATCCGGACTTGATGGCCCGATAACAGAGGTTTCCTTACTGGATATGATTCAGGGCCGTGCCATCAATAACCCATTTGCCCTTGCCAGCCATAGCGCCTGCGGCGCGATATGGGGCATTTTCTCATGTCGCAAATTATGACACTTGCGGAAAATCAGTTGAAATATATAAGTTCAGTGATAAATCCGTGCACGCCGGATAAACGCGCATTCCGCCAGCCGGTACCAAGCGGCGTGATCCGATACCGCGCCTGGAAATGGCTTTCCAGTGAAAGCGGCGGACGGAGCACGATCGGCGGCTCACCAGTGGCGGACACGGGGCGGCGGAATTCGGTGAATAATACCGGCCAGGATGAATCAATGAATCCACAGCATGGGATAACGTATGGGCACGTTGCGGAGAATTTCCACCGGACGGCCGGGCGGAGGCAGGTCTTTCCAAAACCGCAGATAGGCCGGCTTATCCAAGGCAATACCGGCAAATAGCAGACTTGCGGAACGTACGGGCCAATTCCGCCAGTATTCCACATCATGCCTGTATGGCCAGCTTTTCTTATCTTTCATATACGGAAAAAGGAAATCCATACCCCGCTGAATGCCTCGTCCATCCGGCAGGCGGTAGCGCCACAGATTGTCGCGGGGTGTGGACAGAATGCGGCAAATGGTGCACATCGCATCAAGATTAAACAGGGAATAGCCATACGGCTTGGTACGCGCCAATTCGCGTGGGAATCCTCCGTCCGAGGCCATTTGCTCCGGAAGAAGAACCCGTTTGAATCGCCGACGGCAGAATGTCAACAGCGTTTCATCATGAATCAGGAGGGCATATTCCGCAACCTGCATGACCCAGCAAGTCCCGTGGTTGTTTTGTGCCTCCATTTCCTCCCGGCCCAGACGCGATTGCGTCAGCCAGGTGACATATCGGCGGAACCATTCATTAACAGCCTTGCGGTCGGCACCGGCCAGCAGGCCGTCGCGCTCCAGAATCCGGGCGCTTTGGGCCACCTCCACCAGATGAATGGTATCAATAATGCCGAAACTCCGTCCGCTGGCCCGCCCGTGAACGGCCTGGGCGTTGCGTAAGTTTGGGTTCATGCGGGTAGTCCGGTTAATGAACCATGCCCTTAATTGCCCTATAGCCGCGTTGGCGTAACGCACGTCATGCGTGAGAACATATGCACTGGTCAGGGTCGCTGTTTGTATACTGAACCCAATCAGAGCACCACGGTCGGCGGTAAAATTATCGGGATTGGTGTAGCCGTCCCTTTTTATATACGGGGCGGACGGATGCTTTGGATCAGGCCACCAGTAGTCACCCTGCGAATAATACTCATGCGGGTCTTTGGGACCGGTTTTATGGGTAAACGCCGTAATTGTAACCGGGGCGAGGTGCAGAGTTCGGTCGGCGGCCATGATGGTGGGCGCAGCGAGAAGCTTTTCAATGCTTCGTGTCATGAGCGATTCCTGCGACCCAATGGCGTTGCCCGCAGCGCCGACGACGCTGGCTAAACCAAACACAACGGTGCATGCCGTTCCAATTACCGTGCGCATCATAAATCACCCGCAAGTTATTTGAAAATCCGCAGTAAAACAACGCCGTGAGGCCCAACCCGTGCCGTCACCTGATGTGCGGCGGTTCCAACATTCTTTCTCCGCCATAAATCCCGGACCATCCGCCGACCATGAAGATGCAAGTTGCGCCAAGCGGCCGTTACGTTTGTGGCGCGGCTGCCAAGGTTAAACAGTCCAACGGCCACAGATCCATCCGCCAGATGCTTCGCCCAAACCTGACGGATTCCGTGATTAGAAACAGGGCCGCCAGCAGCGCCCAGTGGGTCCTGGTCCACGGCAATGACTTCCGGATTGGTCAGCAGATTGCGCGTAAACGCGCCCATGCGCGACAAATTGTTGCCCAGTATCAGCGGCGCGCCCATAAGGGCGAATCCGCTAATTTCCAGATATTGTTCATTGGGTGTTAAATGCGTATAGTGCTGGTGCTTTCCCCAGCCCACCCAGCCGATAGTCATCATGTCCGGATCATTCCAGTGACCAGGGCGTTGCAGATGCGCCCATTTAACCCCCGCCTGCCAGTGGCCGCGCAGATTGGACCAATTGTCGCGCGAGTCGCCCGTGATCCGCCATAAATTGGCATCCGGAATCCATGTGGCGGCACCCTTAAATGGCGAGCTATTGGATAAACTTAGCACAATATCCCGGCCGCTGTGCCGCAGGGCCTGATACATACGATGGACTTCCGGATTGCGAATTGGATTCCAGTCATATTTCAGGTAATCCACACCCCATGCCGCCCATTGGCGCGCATCCTGGTTCTCAAAATGATATTTGCCGATGGCCCATGGCAGGATATTGCGATTCAACCGACCCTTTTTTGATACGGTAGGCCGGTGCCAGGTTCCGGATTTATTCATGGAACTGCCGCCCGCATGGCCGGCATAAGACGTCGTCCATGGCGTGGAATATATACCGAATTTAAGGCCCATACCGTGAATTTTGTCGGCCAGTGCCCGCATACCCGGAAAGCGGGATTTGATTGGCTGTATGGCGTTAAACGCGCCGCCACGCTTGGCCTGCCATGTGTCGTCTATGCAGATATAAGTCCACCCGTAGTTAATCAGACCGGAAGAGACCATGGCCTTTGCCGCCGCCAGAACGCGGGCCTGATTCACCGCGCCGGCCCAGCAGTTCCAACTGTTCCATCCCATGGGCGGAGTAAGGGATATTGTGTTTCCCAAAACAATGGTTAACGTTCCGGTTGCTGATCCGCTGGCGTTAACGGCGCGGATTTTCACCACATGCGATCCGATCTGCGATGCCGCCATTTCGCCGGTAATCCGGCCGGTGGTTGGGTCCAACCGCAGCCCAGTCGGCAACCCTGCGGCTGAAAACCGCATCGGCCGCACACCGCTAACAGCCAGAGTAAACAAAAACGGACTGCCCGGCCGCACGCCAAACGTCGATGCGTTGTTAAAATGCGGCTTGCTGGATTCCGGCGGGGTGAGAATATATTTTGGGTTGCCGGCCGGAATAACGGGCCGGTAAACCAGGGCGTAAGTCGCGGGAACCCGCGGCAGCATTAATAAAACCGCAAAAAGCGCCGCGGCGGGACATCGCAACCAATGCAGTTCGCCAACCGCCGGGATACAAAGTCTTTTATTCATTCGTAATTGCAACTCCATCAAAAATCTCCTGAAGGAACGTAACGGAATATCAGACAACAGGGCGGCGGGCGATGAAGCCACTGCGCCAGTCATTGGTTTGCCATCGGCTTTAATTTTAGAATGACCGCGGTGGCCGGCGGAACCGGCACGGCCACGAGCCGGCGGGTTGCCGTTAATGCCACACTGCACCACCGACCAGACCATGTGCCATCCGCCTTAAATGCCGCGCCTCCAAGTGTTTCTCCGAATTTTGCCGCCACATTCGATTGCGGCGACGCAAGCGTCATTTCCCATGCCCCCAGCCAACCGCGTTCGCCGGAAAGAGTCGCGAGTACATTCCTTGCGTTCTTGCCATAGCTGAAATTGATTAGCGTCAGATACACGCCACCATCGCGCGCCAGCGCACCATAAGCGCGAAAATAACCATGGGATTCCGCTGACGTACGAACGGGAATAAAGCGGCCGTGGCCGGCTAAATTAAACGCCTCAATTGCATAGCCAAGCGGATGGACACTTACGCCATGATGTGTGGTCCAGAAGATAGCATAACGACAGCGCGCCAGGTGCGGCCCGGCGGCCACCCAGTTGCCGGTGTGGAAATTAAGGCCATTGGCCCCGTGCGCGGCCCACCACCACATATAGTTGAGTCCCCATAGCGCGGAGGCGAATGTATCGCTGACATTTGCCGCCCCGCCGTTATAGTAGCTGTTGGTTTCCTCCAGACGGAAGGGAATATGATGCCGCATCG
>JAJZEY010000211.1 GCA_021805585.1 Planctomycetota bacterium | reverse complement strand
TTATGCTGGCCGCGGTGCATAAAGTTGTTGCGCGGATGCAAAGCCGAATGCCCGGTCTTCATGTCTGGCTGATCGGGCCGGCGCGCAACTACGCCGAAAATGCGCGGCGCGTCCAGGCGGATGTCACTCTGGTTTCCATTGTGGGAACGGTGCTGGTGGCCATCGCTATTCTGCTGTTTTTCCGCCGCATTTCCACGTTGCTTATCTGCATGATTCCACCGGTAATGGGTGTGGGGACCGCGTTGGGAATCGCGGGACTTTTGCATCTTCATCTTCCCTTGCTGGTGCTGGCGTTTGCCGGGCTGATCTGCGGGTCCACCACCGATTACGGCATTCAGTTGCTGGCCGCGTTGAATCGCGCCAGCCGCGAAGATGGCAAATTCCTGCCGGCCCACAGTGGCACAGCCGCCCGCGCTTTGCTCGGGCCGATTTCGCTTAGCGTGATAACCAGTGTCACCGGTTATTCGGCGATTATGTTCAGCTCCGCGCCGGGACTTCGCGGGCTGGGGCTGTTTGTGGCGGCCGCCACGCTGTGCATCTGGTGTATCAGTTTCCTTATTCTGCCGGCATTTTTCGGGCCGTGGGTTTTGGCAAAAGCATCCACCGCAAATACCACCCGGTGGGCCTTCCCGTCCGGGGCGGTCCGATGGCTTCGCCGCAGCGCCACAGTCGCTTTTTTCCTGCTGACCGGAATGTTGCTTTTTCATGCCGCGCATGTGGCCTACAACCAGAACGGCCAATCGCTGGATGGTGTGGGGGCCGCGTTGCACCGGCAGGAGCATGAATTTTTTCAGACTTGGGGAAACCTGCGGCATCGGGCTGTGGTAATTGTTTCAAGCCGTCATCCGGATAAAGCCATGACCGCGCTGCATCGCCTGGACCAGGCCCTGACTGAATTCCGCAAGGACGGTCTGATTTCATCGTTTCAGTCACCGGGTTTCCTGCTGCCCGATTCGGCAATGGTTAAACGCCGCCTGACCCGGTGGCAAAACTTCTGGACTCCCGCGCGACAACTTGCGGTTGAAAAACGCCTGGCAATCGCTGCCGTAGCCAACGGCTTTCGGCCTGCGGCGTTTTCCAATCGCGTCACCGCCCTTGCCCGAGTACCCAAAATTCCCGGTGCCCTTGATCGCCTGCGGGAATCACCAGCCCGGCTTATTCCCGGTCCGCTGGACATTCAGAGGTACGCAGGAAGGGCCGCGCGCATTAACCTTGCCGCCGAGGTTCAGCTTAACACCGCCTTATCGCCCCGCATGCAAACCGATTGGGCCGGGGAACTCCGCCTTCGCCAGCCCGCGGCGGCCATCTTATCCGGTGATGTGCTGTTCTATAATGCCACCGCCCGTGCCCAGGCCGAAGCGGAAAATCTGTTTCCCTGGGTGGCACTCCTGATTTTGCTGCCCATGCTGCTCTTCTTTCGTCGCATCGACTTAACCTGTGTCTCCGCGGTTTCCATGCTGGTCGGATTTGTCTGGCTGCTGGGCGCGGCACAATGGTTCGGCGGCGGGTTAAATCTGCTAAGCCTGGTTCCGCTGCTGTTTATGATGGGCGTTGCGGTGGACTATGGCATTTATTCGGCAAGTGATCCAGCCTGGCGAAGCCCCGTGGCCGCTGGCGGCAATCGCAACGCTGCCACTTTTCTATGTGCCTCTACTACATTCCTGGGAACCGCGGCCATGCTTGTTGCGGGCCATCCGGCCTTGCGGGGAATCGGGCTGACCCTGGCGGCGGGTATCGCGGGCGGCTATCTGGCCTCCTATTTCCTGGTTGGCCCCATGACCCGCTTCATTTTCCGCCTGCGCAGGCATCCGTTGAATCGCCTCGCCTTTTTCCTGACCGGGGGCCTCTGGCGGCTGCTGGGGCTGCTGATGCTGCTGGCTCTGGCGGCGCTGGTCGTCGCACAGGTCATTATGTTTCGTGAAAAGCCCGCACATTTGCGGCCGATTCCCCACTGGCCCGTGGTGCAAACCGCGGCGCAGGCATGGACCTGCGGGCCGGCCCGCATGCGCCGCGACCATGGCGTATGGGATATGCACCTTGGCGGCACGTCGGAACAAATCGGGTATGAAGCCTCCGCACTTGGTGCGCCGATGGACCTGCGCATTGAAAACCAGATGCTTGACCGCATGGATGCGCTGGTGCCCAATCTGTTCGCACGTTGGTTCCTGTTGCGGGCCGTCGGCATGGATATGCTTTTTCTGCCGCAATATATTCCGGCCAATATCAAGCGGGAAATTTACGCTGAATCACAAGCCCATCCGGATGAACATGGCTACCTGATGCCGCTGTATCCGCGGCTGCTGGCCTACCATGCACTGGACGATATTTCCCAGAATCTGGTGGACAATCCGCTGATTGATCGCCACGCGGTCGGTTGCACCGGTGTGGTCGCAACGCCCGCCTGGTCCGGGGATGGGCATCTGTGGCTGGGCCGAAACTTCGACTTTGAATGCGGACCGGCCTTTAACCACCAGAAATCCATTAGTTTTGTAAAGCCACTGCGCGGCTACGCTTTTGCCACCGTGGCGTGGCCGGGGCTGGCCGGCTGCGTCAGTGGAATCAACGAAAAGCATATTGGTCTGTTTATTAACGCCGCCGCATCGGATAGTTTCCGTCCCGTGGGCGAGCCGACAATCATCGTGGCTCGCCAGGTATTGCAGCACGCCGCCAGCATTCATCAGGCCATTAAAATATTCCGCGCCGCCCATGTGTTTGTCTCCAATATTATTGTGGTGGGAAATGGTCGCAATGGTCGCGCGGCGGTCCTGGAAATATCTCCGGCCCATTTTGCATATCGATATATTCATCATTTTGCTGCCGTGGCCAATCAGTTGGAATGCCCGGTATTCGCCCACGACCCGGTGAATCTGGCGCGTATTAAAAACTCCACATCCAACTGGCGTCTGCGGCGCGCTACGCGTCTTATCCGTCGTCTTAAGGGCCATGTGAATGAATTTTCCCTCGCGGCCCTCCTGCGCGATAAACGCGGGCCTCGCGGGCGCAATATCGGCTGGGGAAACCGTAACAGTATCGACGGCCTTATTACCACACACAGTCTGATCATGGACCTGACAGCCGGAAATATCTGGGTTGCCGCGTTTCCTTTTGCGGAAGGAAATTATGTCGGCTTCCGCGCCATCCCGGCGCTCCGTGGCCCCGCCGCCGCGGATCGCGTCAAGCCGCCATTGCCCATTGTGCCGGCGGATCATTTTCTGACCAGCGGCCAGGAAAAGATATTCGTGCAATCGCGCGCCAATCTTCTGGCCGGTTATGCCGCCCTGGCTGCGGGCCGCTTCGGGCAAGCCGCCGCACGGGCAACCATGGCCATTCATGAAAATCCTTACTTCTTCGGAGGGTATTCCTTGCTTGGCCGCGCGCAACTGGCGCAACGGAAATACGCCGCCGCGGCCCGCAACCTTGCCCATGCCCTCCGGCTGGACCCACCTTATGCGGCGCGGCGGGCCTCTTTACGCAAGGCTTTGGTTGTGGCCGACCGCGATGCCAGGGAGTCAGCCCAATGAATCACAGCGGCATCCATCGCCTGGCCATCACAACCGGGTCGTCGTTCCGTGCGCGGTTCCTTTGGGCGGGCTGCATGATGTTGTCGGCACTGGCGGGATGCGCGTATCAAACCCGCCCGACGGCGGTGGTGTTCCGCGGCGCGGCACCTTGTCGAGGTGCGGTAATCATGTCACTTCGGAGATTCCAAACGCATTTCAATCGGTCCATTTTTGCAACGCTGCGCGTGCATGGTCGCCGAATAAACCTGGTGGGGCGGTGGAGCACAATCCCTCCGTCCCATTTTAAATTCGTAGCCTTAACCGAAATGGGAACTCTGGCGGTTGAACTTCAGCGTTTCAATAGCCGCATCATTATTAATCATCTGGCGGCGCAATTCCCCGGAACGCTCGCGCGGGAACTGGGAAATGACTTGTATCTGGCCCTGGCCGCGCCGGCCCGGGCCGCCCGATCTTCCCCTGTGATCTCTCTTGGCCGCCATCATGTTCAACTTCCGGTATCGGCCCCCGGTCTTTGGCACGGTACGCTTTATTTTTCCGGTGCGGCGGGACATCTTGCCCTGACCCAACTTAATGCACAACGCCGTCGGATCACGATTCGTTACAGCCGCTACCGCAAAGGTTTTCAACCCGGACGGCTGACTATTCTGGACAGTGGCCAGGGATTTAAATTGACTCTTGATTTCACGGGTAATGTTCCATGATGAAAGCCAATCTGAAAAAGTCGGTATCCGTCGTCCCGGCGGGAACCATTGTTTCCGCCGGTCGACCGCTATTCTGGCCGGTCAAGCGCTGGCAGGCGCTGCAGCGCCGAAAGTTTGCGGACCATTTGCAATGGGCGATGCGGTCCGGCTTGAACCGTCGGCTTCGCCGCATTGTCGGTGCGCATTCCGCGCATTTTTCCCCGGGGAATCTGGCGGACCTGCCGGTGACCAGCAAAACCGATCTGGTTTCGGCCCAGGCCGACGCGCTGGCCGTGCCCGGCCATCAAATAGCGGAATGGGTCACTACATCCGGCACAACAGGCCAGCCCTTGCGAGTCGGTCTGACCCAAGCCGATCTTCAACGTTTGGCGGAAAATGAGGCTGTCGCTCTGAATATCGCGGGGCTTAACGCGGGCGATTTGCTGGTGGTGGCCTTAGCAATGGATCGCATGTTTATCGCGGGCCTGGCCTATTGGCTGGGTGCGCAAAAGTTGGGTGCCACCTGTGTGCGTATCGGGTCGCAATATTTCCCGAATATTCCGCTGCTTAAACCACTTGTTCCGCCTGGGGCCCGGGCATTTCTGATTACCGTCCCCTCACTGGTTGCCCATCGGCCGGCCGGTCGCGTCGCGGGTGGCATAAAACTTCAGGCCGCCATCGGCATCGGCGAACCCCTGCTCGGTACCGATCTTCACCCCAATTCTCTGGCCGGATGCGTTGCCAAAAGCCTGAATCTGCCGGCGGTCCGCGTTCTGAGTACATATGCATCCACTGAAACCTGCACCACTTTTGCACAGGGGCCAGGGTGCGGCGGGGGCCATTTGAATCCGGCGATGGGGTTAGTGGAAATTCTTGATCAACAGAATCAATCCGTCCCGCCAGGAACCGTGGGCCAGGTGGTTATCACGCCATTGGGCGTGCGCGGCATGCCGCTGGTTCGTTTCGCCACCGGAGACTTAGCGGCGCTGTATACCGATCCGTGTCCCTGCGGCCGGACGACGCGGCGGC
>JAJZEY010000111.1 GCA_021805585.1 Planctomycetota bacterium | reverse complement strand
CCTCCGCCGCCGAAAATTAAAGACGAAAAAGCGGCCTGGGCCCACCTGTACTTCGCGGGACGTTTACATATTATCGCGATGGTATCATGTTGTCCGCGAAGGTCTCTTCCCTGGCACAAATGAAGGGAGAATCCGTGGTGCCGCATGACCAGCTCTTTGTCGCGACGCATTTTAAACCTGATTGACCGCTTGCATAGCGCCATTTTTCGACGAAATCCCGATGCGGCAGGAGCCGCCAATCGGGATTGCGCACCTGTTTTAAATTCATCCGCGCTTGGCACCGCTGCGGCCGGAATTCATGTCGCGCCGCACGCACGCGGCCAATCGTCCCCATCACACGCCATCGTCAGGGCGCGCAAAATGCGCCATGAATCCGCCCATTCAGCCCGCCAGGGGAGAAAAAAAACCAAAAAGCCGGTATCTTATTTGTCGGCTCGGCTGGTTGGCGGTCATCGGCTGGTCGGCTTACGGAGAATTCATGCACAATGCCACAGGCAATCAGCTTCCAGCGAGCATCGCGGACCACGCCGACTGGCGCAGTGTTACCGTTGAGCCGTTCTATTCCATGGTCGTCCCAATGTTCAATGAACAGGATTCCGTTACAGAACTGCATGCCGGTCTGACCCGCAACCTTGCCTCCCTGGGCAAGCCTTATGAGATTATTTACATTGACGATGGCAGCAAAGATTCCACCTGGCAGCGTCTTGCGGAAATCGCCATTCATGATCCGCATGTGCTGGTGATTCAGTTGCGCCGTAATTTCGGTCAAACCCCCGCACTCGCGGCCGGGTTTGATCATGCCCGTGGCGAAATTATTCTGGCCATGGATGGCGATTTGCAGCACGATCCGAACGAAATTCCGAATTTCATCGCCAAAATAGACGAAGGATTTGATGTTGTTTCCGGCTGGCGGCAACGCCGCGTCGATGGCCTTTTTTTTCGTCGCATACCCAGTTCCACCGCCAACTGGCTGATTCGTAAAATTTCCGGCGTTGAAATTCACGATTTTGGCACCACCTTTAAGGCCTATCGGCGCGGCGTGATCGAGCATTTGAACCTGTATGGCGACTCCCACCGTTTTATCCCCGCCCTGGCCGCCATGATCGGCGCGACGATTACCGAAGTGCCAATTAAAAATATCCAGGCTCCCTATCGCCCGTCAAATTATGGCATTGGTCGCACCTTTCGCGTCATGCTGGACCTGATTACCATTAAATTTCTTAACAGCTACCTGACGCGACCACTGCATCTGTTCGGCAAAATCGGCCTGATCCAGCTTGGCCTGGCATTTTTAATCGGCTGCTTCCTGATTGTTGAAAAAATCCGCGGTCAATCCGTGCTCCTTGCGCACGGTCCGCTCCTTATCCTGGGGGCGTTGCTGTTTATGATGGCACTGGTCTTTTTTTCCACCGGTCTGTTGGCCGAATTAATTTCCCGTGTCTATTTTGAAGCCCAGCACAAGGCGGTCTATACCGTGCGGGAAATCCGCCACGGCGCGCAAACTTGGCGCGGCCGTCCCGGTCGCCCGCAGCCCCGTCCGGGCGATATGTCGGCACCGCCGGAAAGCCGTCCGGACGCCGCCGCCCAAACACAAAACGGGGCGTAAATATGATGACAGACGACATTAAACTTCCGCGATTGCCCACTGCGGGCGACTGGACCATTTCCCATCGCCGCGCCCTGGCGGTTATTGCTCTGTTTGCCCTGCCGCTGTATTTGCTTTTCCTGGGCACCGGCGACTCCACCGCCATGATGGAGCTTTTCAATCTTCTTCCCGTGCGCGAAGCCTTTCGCGATGGGCATTGGCTTTTGCCGACTTTGGGCGGCTATCCGCGAATGGTCAAGCCGCCGTTGCCGGTTTGGATCCCCGCCGGTCTTGCGGTGCTGTTTCATACCGATAGTTTGTGGGTGGTGCGACTGCCTTCCGTTATTCTTGGCGTTTTCACCTGCTGGGCCACCTATGCCATCGGCTGTGTCACCTCGCGGGATCGCCGCTTGGGCCTTTTTGCGGCGCTGACACTGGCCGGCATGTTGGTTTTTGTCCGTCAATCGCGCTTGGCTTCCTATGATATTTACGCCACAGCCTTTACCACGCTGGGCTTTCTTGGCTTACTTATGGCCGCCGAATGCCGACGGCTCTGGTGGCTTTCAGCGGCACTCGGCGGTGCGGCGCTTGGACTATCTGTTTTAAGCAAAGGCCCCGTCCCGCCCATGTATGTGCTGATTCCGTATGGTCTTTGGCTTTTGCGCTATCACCTGCGCAATCCGCGGGCGTGGCTGGCCATCCTTATTGCACTGGTGGTATCAATAGCGGTATTTTCTCCGTGGTTATTTTTTGTCGCTGCCCGATATCGCACCCAATTTGGCGGAAGTGCCTGGGCAATCTGGTGGCGGCAATTTACCCGCTACGCCGCGGCGCGCGGTCCCCAATACAAGCAGACCGACTGGTATTATCTGGCTATCCTCGGATGGACATTTCCCTGGACTCCCGCCTTAATTGGCGGCCTCGCGTTGCCGTTCCTGCCCACCCGGTCTGATCCGCCACCGACCGATTCAGAGCGCCGCAGCCGCTGGCTGTTCTGGATTGTTCTGGTTCTGGGGCTGCTGCTCCTTACGATTCCACACCAGAAAAAGCAGCGCTACGCACTTCAGCAGTTTCCATTCGCAGCGCTGCTGGCTGCGGCCGTCTGGCAGGAATTCGCGCGCCTGAAACGCAATCTGTTGCTGGAACCCGCGGCGCGGGTGCTGCTGGCCGCGCAATCCATCATTTTTGTCGGACTGGGATCGGCTATTCTGGCCGGCATTCCCATTATCATTGCATCGCATCATGCCCCGGTCTATCAGGACTCGCATTGGACCCTTATGCAGGGTATCGCGTTGCTTAAGCCCGCACTTTCGGTTTTAACCCCGGTCGGGTGGGGTGTCCTTGCGGTTATTTTAATCCTGCTGGGTTTGCAGGTCTGGCGCTGGGAATTCCGCCGTCGTTTCGACCAGGCTTTTATCGCGTACGCCATCGCTGGCTGGTTATTTACCATCGGTTGCTACGCCGGCTACATGAACGGGCGCGGCTATCAGGTAAGTCGCTATCGCCAGGCGACCGAACAGATGGTCGCGCTGACCCATGGTCGGAAAATTTATACCCTTACCACGGACGAGCCATGGCTGGGGGTGCTGTACTACGCCAACCGCATTATGCCCGGTATTTCCATTGAACGGCTGGCCCAAATAGCCGGGCAGAATAATCGGTCTATTTTCCTGCTGACTTTTGATGGCCAGCCCCAACGCACTCAGCTGCACCTGATTGCCGGACTGGCCCATCGGCACTGGCGCATTCTGGATCGCGTCAATGACGGTCATGCCATTCAGACCCTTTTTGAACTCCTTCCCCGCCCCGCACCCGCACCCGTAACCTCCGCCATGCCGCATTGATTTAGACCCGTGCGGCCAATAGCATAGTGAAGCGAAGTTTGTCCTGGGCGGTCGCGGTGGCCGGTGGGACAGGCGATTGGCGTTCAGACGCAATGTATGGAAAAGGGATGTACCCATGGTCAAGGCGGAACTGGAACAGTTGTTTCATAAAACCTTTTCTTCAACCGATAGCGGCGCAACGACGGAAAAGCTGGTGGCGGTTTGCGCACCGGGCCGTGTGAACCTGATTGGCGAACATACCGACTACAACGACGGCTTTGTGTTTCCAATGGCCCTGGATCGGGTCACCACCATCGTGGCCCGCCCGCGCAACGATGGTCGCATTCGAATTTTCAGCGTGCTTCAGGAACAGATGGCGGAATTCGCCATTGATTCGGTCGTCACCAAAGACCCACCCAAGTGGTCGTTATATGCGCGCGGTGCGGCCGAAGCCCTGCGGCAGCGTGGTTTATCCCCGCGCGGCATGGACGCGCTGGTCTACAGTGATGTGCCGCTGGGCAGCGGCCTGTCATCCAGCGCCGCATTTGAAGTAGCCACGGCGCTGGCGCTCCTGACGGTCAACGGTAAAACACTCGATGGTGTGGAACTGGCCCTGGCTTGCCAATGGGCCGAACATCATTACGCGGGGATGCCTTGCGGAATTATGGACCAATTCATTTCCGTAATGGGACAGGCCGGCCACGCATTGCTGCTGGATTGCCGAGATCTTTCCCGGCGGCAGGTTCCGATACGCGACGAGAATTTGCGGATTCTGGTCGCCAATACCAACGTGAAACATGAACTTGTTCAGGGCGAATATCAGGCCCGGCGAAACCAGTGCCAGCGCGCGGTTGAAATCCTTAAAAAGCGGTACCCCGCGGTCAAGGCTCTCCGGGATGTGACCCTGGAAATGCTGGAAACCGTCCGGATGGGAATGGACCCGATGGTGTTTCTGCGGGCCACGCACGTGATCACCGAGAACAGGCGAACCCAGGATTTCGCCGCCGCACTGGAAAAAAACGACTGGACCACCGCCGGGCGATTGATGTATGAATCCCATCAGAGCCTCCGGGATAATTACGGCGTCAGTTGCCGGGAGCTTGATATTCTGGTGCATATTGCCCGCTCCGTGCCCGGCGTATACGGTGCCCGCATGACGGGGGGAGGCTTCGGCGGCTGCATTGTGACGCTGCTGCCCAGCGAGGCGGTCGCGTCGCTGGAGGATGCCATCGCCAGTGTGTATCCGGAAAAGACCAACCTGATCAGCACCTGGTTTGTTACCAGGCCCAGCGCCGGCGCGCAGGTCATTTCCGGTTGAATGCTTGAGGAAGCGAAATCCTATGGCTAACGCTAAATCAAAATATATCAGTATTTATACGTGCAGGCGGATATGAAAGATATTCTTGCGCGTCTCGCCGCCGGCCAAACCCTTTCCGAAGATCAGGCCTGTGGTGCCATTGAACAGATCATGGCCGGCCACGCCCAGACCGCGCAGATCGGCGCATTCCTGGCAATGCTTGCGACGCGCGAGCCGACCGTTGAAGAACTGGTCGGGGCGGCGCGGGTGATGCGAAAAATGGCTGTCCGTGTTGCAGCGCCGGACATGGTGATTGACACCTGCGGGGCCGGGGGTACCGGATCGCGCCTGTTTAATATTTCCACCACCGCCGCCATTGTGGCCGCCGCCTGCGGCGTGCCGGTCGCCAAACATGGCAACAAAGCCGTTACCAGCCGGAGCGGTTCTTCCGATGTGCTTGGCGAACTTGGCGTACGCGTGGATGCCGCACCCGAAGCGCAGGCCGCCTGTCTGGCGGCCGCCGGAATCTGCTTCTGTTT
Source organism: Planctomycetota bacterium (assembly GCA_021805585.1). The sequence continues at coordinate 22 of JAJZEY010000111.1, read as the reverse complement.
CGCCCCACTGCATCATCCGGCC